>JAGSHF010000071.1 GCA_023954685.1 Flavobacteriaceae bacterium
ATTTGTAATGGTAGTTGTCGAATCCGATAATTGTTGGTCCCCACATTTCAGCTTCAGCACTAGACCATTCTTGCATCAATTCGATTAAACGAAAACTGTCAGCTTTTTTCTGTTCGTTATCAACGTATGAGTTTATGAAATCTGTTACGTTCTCTCCTGTGTAAGTTGTCTTTGTTTTAGCCATAATTCCGATTTTGATTATTGCCTTAAAATCTTTTCCATTTTTCTACCTTTTGCCAATTCATCAATTAGCTTTTCCATACGCCTGCATTGTTTATACAATTCAAATTCATCCTCTATTTCTTCAATTCGATAACCACAAACGACTCCTTTAATCAAGTGTGCGTTTGGATTTATTTTAGCTTTTTGAAAAAATATTCTGAAAGTTGCTTTTTCATCTATAAGTGCTTGTAAAGCATCTTGATCAAAACCAGTAAACCATTTAATCACTTGGTTGAGTTCTTCTACTGTTCTACCATTTTTCTCCAATCTATTTAGGTAAAGTGGATAAATGGTTGCAAATATCATATTGGCAACCTTTTCATTTTTTTCGGCTGTAACTTTCATTTTTATTTAATTTTGAATTGATTGGTGCTAACGCTTTAGTATAACCGTCAGTTACGGGATTAAAGTTACTGTTTTTCGGTTTGGCACTGACATTAGAAATCCATAGTGGATTCGGACGCAGTCGAATCCGCCGACTAGAGCGCAACGACAGATGAACTCCTTAAAAATATCTTCATTAGTGAGTAAATTGCGGCTATACATTATTGTGTGTAGTTTTTATTTTTCAATTCTACCATAGTTTTTTAGCACCTTCAACACCCACAATGTTTGTATACCAGCCCACTCTAATTTTGTTCCTTCACTGATTCCATACCAGGTATCCCATCGCCCATCTTCTTTCTGTCTGTTGATTAATTCTTTTATGTCAGATTCAATGGTCTCTTTGGTAAATAATGAGTATAAAATGCTTTCCGAAGATGTTGCATAGTTTAAACTATTTGGTTTTCCGTAAAGTCCCCAACCTTCATCAGATTTATCTACGCAAATTACTCCGTTATTCGATATCCAGTTTTTTATGTCGTTGATTATTTTAATCGCCTCATCTTGACTTTTTGTATGTTTTAAAAACGTGAGCCATCTTGGTACACATAAATAACAGAAAACGTGTTTATCTTTTATTCTCTCAAATTCACTCCAAACAAACTGTTCCGCTTTTTTCATCCAAGGAATAACAATCTTATATTTTTCCAAAATTCCAAGTAGTGGTGCAGTAGTGCTTAAAGCACCCCACTCTTTAACTGTTTTAAAATGTTCTTCACAAGGATAATTGCTTTTGGGTTTAAACATCCATGGAATTCCACCTTCTTCTGTTGTTATGCTTTCAAAATAAGGCATAAAGTCATTTAGAATGATTTCTTTGGTTAGATAACCAACTTCGTCAAGCGTTTCAAGTGCCATAATGCTAAAAAGAGGTTGACTTTCTGGTGATGCAGTATCTGGTTCCATTCCGTGTCCAAATCCGCCATCTGGATTACGATAAGCGTATACAGCGTGAAAAACACCTTTTTTATCTCCATTTGCAAAATGAAATTCAAACAAACGCCTTTCAATCATTCTTGCATTTGTTAATATAAAATCTCTTGCTTTTAGGTAGTTGTTTTTCGGTAAAATCATTTTGTGTTCAAGGATTGCTTAATTTGCACACAACGGTTAGTATAAGCGGCCGTTTTAATTACGCTTATATATCGTTGTGTGTAGTTTTCATTCTTCTATGAATTCTATTATTTCATTAATATATTCTTCTTCTTGCTCCCACCATATTTCATGTCCTGCATTTTCAATAAGTTTATACTGAGAGTTTGGATATAAGTCAATATACTCATAACTGGCGGCATAAGGAATAAAATCACATTGTCCTTGTAATACCAATACTGGAGCTTGAACATCTTTAATTTGATTTCTAATTTTTGGATAGTCTGTACTATTTGTTCCAATGTAAGCGTATAGCCCTGCACCACCTTCTTCTGGTAAGGCATTTTTAGGATCACACACTACTCCTTTTACAACATTGGTAACTAAAGAGTTAAGCATTCGGTCCATTTGTTTGTCTGAAATAAGTTTTTTATCAAAGAAATGAGCCCCAATGACTGCCGCCATCATTTTTGGTTTCCTTGCCACAGAATTAACATCCTTAGTATAATTATATGGTTCAATGAACTTCAATGAATCTGGAGTAGGATACACTGAATCTAAATCAATATAAATGCCATTCTCTTCTCGTTCTGGTTTAAATACACCGGGAGATCCAAACACTATTTTTTCAACATTATGAGGATAGCGCGCAGAGAAATGAGAAATGATAATACATCCAAAGGATTGACCAATCAATATCGTTTTAGGTGCTTTAATCTTCTGAGTAATTATTTCATGTAGATCAAGTAAATGTTTTTCAAATGTTACATCAGAATACTTATCGAATCTGTCGGATAGTCCTGAACCTCTTTGATCATACAAATAAACATCATGACCTTTGCTAGTAAGACTTCCCAAAGTTTCAATTATACTTGAATGAATATATCCACCTGGTCCTCCATGTAAAAAGATTACAGGAGTTTTATCAAGGCTATCAATTCCTTCTAAATGAGTAAATGCTATTCTAAAACCTTCGTTCATTTCCCAATATTCCGTCCTTTCTCTGGGTTGTATTGGTTTAATTGTTTCTTTTTCAGGAACGACTAATAGCACAATAAATATTAATAGCAAAACACCTGTTAGTATACCTATCCATTTCAATAATTTCTTTATTATTCTCATTTTTAAGTTTCCCTATTAGACTATAATTATCAATAATAGGTTACAGCCTTTTGTTGGATTACATACAACGGTTTCTGCATGATTAGTTGTGGTTAAACTTACTTTTACTTTCTCATCTCATTCTTATTCTTTGACTTGCTCTAACTTTAGGATAGCTCTGAACCACAATTAACCTGCCTGCCGTCAGGCAGGTTATACACGTTGTTAGGCAACGTTGTTTTTATCAAAATGGTTGATTTCATTGAGCTCTGCTTCTTTATAATGCTTTTCTTCCTCTAGGTCATAGTCATCTTGCATTCCCAGCCAGAATTTAGTTGAATTCCCAAAATACTTACTCAATCTTAATGCCGTATCTGCCGTAACTCGTCTTTTCCCCTTAATAATTTGGGAGATTCTAGTCTGTGGAATTAATAAATCTTTAGAAAGTCGGTATGCTGATATTTCTAATGGTTTCAGAAACTCATGCAATAAAACTTCCCCTGGGTGCATATTCGATAATTTTTCCATAATTCTATTGTTTAATGATAATCAGTTATTATTACTTCATTAGCATTGTCATTATTCCAATTGAAAATTATTCTCCACTGTTTATTAATTCGAATACTGTAAAAATCTTTTAAATCTCCAGACAATTTTTCAAGTCTATTGCCCAACGTCGTAATGCGGTCCGAACAACCAGCAGTCGGGTAAGACAACTGGCGGAAAGGCTCGCTCCATAGACGATACCGGCTCCGGAAACCGCAGTCTATGAAAAGTGATCTAGTCATTGTAGTTTGTGTCTGTCATAAAAAAATAGATTTTAAATCATATGCTTCATATATTCTTTGATATTGGCATCCTCATAGATTTTCTGAACTTCCTCCGTGTACAACTTTGTAAATCTCTCATTATTAATCAGATTTCCAAACAGAGATTCTTGTCGGATAAAGGCTAATGGGTCTGTTTTAGTTTGTTCGGCTGCTTTATGAAGACTGGAGCTCATGGCATCTATAATCTCAATGGGTTGCCCATGTCTATCTATTCCTTTATCACTATAATAACACCATGCAGCAAGGATCAAGGTTGCAAATTTGATGCTTCCTCCAGTCTCTAAATTCTCTTGTATGGTAGGAATTAAAAATTTGGGCAATTTGGCGGAGCTTTCTGAGCAAATACGGCTGACACTGTCTTTGATATTTGGATTGGCAAAACGCTTTAACAAAATGTCTTTGTAATCCTCTAGGTCAATCCCTTCAATGTTGCCTAAAACTGGCGTGGCTTCGTCATCCAAAAAGGCGCGTAAATAGATAACGAAAGTTTCGTCTTCCATACAGGCATTGATCGTTGGATGTCCGTGAATGGTTCCTAAAAGACCTAAGACAGAATGACCTGCATTCAATAAACGGAGTTTCATTTTTTCATATGGGGCTACATCTGGTACAAATTGAACCCCTACTTTTTCAAGCTCAGGTCTTCCATTTGCAAAATTATCTTCAATGACCCATTGTATAAACGGTTCACAGGTAACAGGCCAGGCATCATCTACGCCATAGTTTTGTGCCAGGGTTTCAATATCTGCATTTGCAGTCACAGGTGTAATACGGTCTACCATACAATTAGGGAAGCTGACTTCCTTGCCAATCCAATCCGCTAACCTCGCATCTTGAGCTTCCGCGAAGGATAGCAGCATCTTTCGCAACATATCGCCATTATGCTCGATATTATCACATGATAAAATGGTAAAGGCTGGTAACCCATTCTCGCGCCGTCTTTTTAGAGCTGCTGTTAAAAAACCATATACGGTTTTCGGGTCATTGGGGTGTCGCAGTTCATGTTGTATATCAAGATTATCAAAATCGAAATCTCCTGTTGTAGGATTAAAATTATACCCACCCTCAGTAATGGTTAAGGACACAATTCTGGTATCGGCATTTGCCATGCGGCCGATTACAGGTTCCGGGTCAGCAAAACCCATTTCAAAATCTACAATTGACCCTATAACTTGAGGCTCTATTTTTCCGTCTGGGTGTTTTATGAGCAAGGTGTAAAGGTTGTCTTGCTCTTTGAAGATGTCATGTAATTTTTGGTCACCTTCGCGTATGCCTATGCCGCAGATATTCCAGGCTGAAGCTTGACCTAACTGGCTAAGTTGGTGCAGATAGTAGGCTTGGTGGGCACGATGAAAGCCGCCAACGCCTACATGTACGATTCCAGTTTTATTGTCCTTACGGGTATAGGTTGGCACGGGCATAAGGCTTCCCACTTCTTCTAAATTTTGCTGTTGGAGATGTATTGGTGTTTTCATTAGTGTGTTGCTTTTTTTGGTTTTCCGCGAAGTAGCGCCCAATAGGCAAGTGTAAAATAAATCAAAGTACAAATGAAGGCGTAGGTATAAAAGAGTTCCCGATTTTCGATATAATTTGCTTCCGTAGCACTACCGAACAAGACGTTACAAGCTAAAACCAAGGTAGCAACCAAAGCGGAAATCGCGATAATTTTTAATCCTTTGGAGAAAAAAGAAACATCTTTTAAAATAACTGGCTCCTCTTTTGCTTGCTGCTGTTGAAAGCGTTCAATCGCCTCCTTCCGCACTTCTTCCTCCTGCTCTTCTTCAGGGTAATTTTGCTTCGCGCCATAACGAGAAGCAAGTAGTGTATACACTAAGATGGTGAAAAACCAAGTAGGGATAAACAGATAATAGAAGGAAATCACATCTAATGCATTCAAGCCAAAACCAAAGATCAAACCTAAAGCCCAAGAGGCAACGGCTGGCATACTAAAGGTCAGATTGCGGTACGAGGACCAATAGCGCGTGAAACCAATTCTTGGGAAAATCTGATGTTCTGCAAAAACAATTGCCCCCACAGGAACTACCAATAGACCTGCATAGGTAAGTAACGGAAGTATCTGCGAAAACACAAAAGGAAAACAGGCAATGGACATGGTGACCAGACCCACTATAATAGTTGTTTTCTTTCGAGAATGGTTGAAAAAGATGGCCTGTGCTGCTAAACCAGCTCTATAAAGGTTGGTTATTGCCGTCGTCCAACCAGCAACAATTACGATAACAAATCCAGACCAGCCCAGGGCATAGTAAGCCACGTCACCCGGATCAAGTTCTACGATAGATTTTCCTAAGATGACGGCGGCACCGGCTCCCATTATCCCCGCGGCAATCCATGCCACATAATGACCGAACATCATACCCGTACTTGTGGCATATCCATATGATTTCTTTTTTGCAAAACGCAAGAGGGCCATATCAATTAATCCGAAATGGGTTATCGTATTGGCGGCCCAGCCAAAGCCTATAACTTCTACTAATCCAATGCCCGGATCTCCATCGCTGTTGATTCCCGTCCAGATGGACTGGTCGCCCAGGCTCATAAAATCAGTCCATCCTGCTGGTAAGGTTTTACCCAATACGTCTAAAGACAGAGCCGGAAGGAGCACCATTGCACCACTCGTAAACATCACAAAGAGCCAAGGTGCACAAATACCTGAAAATTCAGAAACCGCATTAAAACCATAGAGTGCTATCGATACCACAAAGATGCCCACAGCCAAAACAATCAAAATGAACCAAGCATTCGTAGGATACCAATTGAGTTGGGCTGGAATACCAAAAGCAAAACGCACCGCAGTAGACGATACCGTAATCATCGCCGCTGAAATCACCGAAAAGATGACCACATTGGCCCAATTGTATAACTTGGTCATTGAATCCCCAGCAATTTTATTCAGATAGGTATAGAGGCTCAATCGAGTTTCAACGGCAATTGGAGAAGTGATGAACCGCCAACTCAGTACGGCTAGTATATTACCAATCAAAAGGCCAAGGATGATATCCATCGTTTTGGCTCCTAAGGCTACAAAAGTCGCTCCGATGACAAACTCAGTCGCCGCTACATGCTCGGCAGCGTAAAGTCCCGCAAAATGGGTCCAATCGTGTAACTTATGTTTGGCAACTGGTAATTGTTCTTCTTCAAGGTTTTTAAATTGTTTAAAATCTTCAGTAGTGTTCATATTCTAGTTGGGGTTGAGAATTAAATTCCTGTTAGTTTTCGTGGTATGAGTTTTACTTTTAATCAAAAATATTTTGATGTAATGTGCAACAACGTGCTCGTGTATGGTTAGTTGTGTAGTGAAGCACCTAAATTAGCAAATAAATCATATATAAAATATTTCGCAGGAACTTTCGTAAGTCCTCAGTTCCCGAGCAATTAATTATACACGGTTTTGGCAAACAGTTCAGTCTATGGTTTCTTAGCATCCCGAAGGCGATTCTGCACTTTAAACCTTGTAATGTATAGTTTTTCACTCTCTAATTAAGGTCCCTAAGCATCTAATCCTTAAGCTTTGTTCGCCAGTTAGCTACTCAATCTGTAGAAAGTAAATCAACCATATCATGCAAAGGCCAACTTCCCCAAGTTTCAGTAAAGTTGATAATTATTGAATGGCAACGTCTTCGTATAACGATAGTAAGGAAATTCAGAGAACTGAACTTTGGGTTAAGCACCAAAACCCTTATTAAATACAGCTATTGTTGGCATTTCGTATTTTATTTTTTTGCCCAATTCGATTTATTCTGGTTTTGAATATTCGATTAATTCCTCTACATACACAAAATCACCTTGAGTCTGAGTTAGCATAATGAAGTTTTTTAATGCCGGAGCATACAACCAAATCTCCTCTTCATTTGCACTATATCCTCTCGAATTACTTAATATACCAGTGTATTTAATTTTGTAAGCCATAAATGTCCCTGCTTCTACTGTCTCTTCTTGGTATGACATTACTTCGGCATCCTGACTTTGGTTTCCAGTTGTTCCATCTTGACTTGTCCAATTGTTTTCATATTTCCACTTTTTACCCACTTCCAGAGGCCAGTTGTACTTAGGTGTTTCGCTTTCTTCTGGTTTAACAATGTCAGAAACGGGAACCGTGTCCTTACCGATTGTCATGCCTAAAACTCCGTCAATCCTGACTATTTCTCTTGTATCTTTTCCATCCGAGCGTACTTCTCCTTCTGTCGTTACCCCTTTATATTTCCAGACCCATTTTTCACCAACTTGATAATCAGCTAAAGTAGGTTGTTGCGTGATACCAGATTTCGTTGGACTGTTGCAAGCACCAAGCATTACTATCGCAAAAAATATAATAATTTGACTTTTCATGTTAAAATATATTTTCAATGTGCTTACTTCTCTTTATTGCCTTTTTTCAGCTTGTTCAGGCGTTCTTTAATTAATGTGTTGTCAATAGTTGCTATTCTAGTTCTTATTTAATTCCAGTAGTATTTTCTTTGACCCTTTATTTCCTAATTCTACAGCTTTTACATAACTCCGAATAGCTTGTTCTTTTTCTCCATACTTCAAATATGCCTCACCTAGTGAATCCCACAAATTACCATCTTCCGGGAATAATTGAACATTGAGTTTAAATAGTTCCATTGCCCAACCTGGTTCATTTTCTTTTTCCAAAATGCGATATCCGTACCCGTTCAAAACTGAATGGTCATCAAAGTCTTTTCCTAACTCATTCGTCAAATACGAAGGTAACATTTGTACATTTCCTATTTCATTTGTATTTATAAATTCAAATACAAGTTCATACATATTTTTTGATACTGGATGTGCCTCATATTCGGTATTGAAAATCATTTTACTGATTTCCCATCCTACGTTTTCTAAATCATTTCCCAAAATGGTATTTGTCAGATATATGATGACTACGTCTTCATCAATGAACCTGATAAAATCAGCAAAATATATCCCATTACTTCCGTTGTGCGTTACAACTTTAGAATTCATATCACTATTGAACACAGCCCATCCATATCCATAATGTGATGTCGCTCTATCATTTTCGGCCACATGAGGCGTTTCTTGTAATTCTCTTGTCTTAGATGATAAAACTCTATTGTTGTTTAAAGTAAGGTGCCATTTATAAAGATCTTCCACAGATGAGTGGATGTCACCCTTACCTATACTGTACCAGTGCTTATTATTATATGGAAGATGTTCTTGAGTGGTACCCCAATCCACCCATTTTCCATCTGTGATATTAAAGTAATAGCCGTGAGCTAATCGTTCACTATTAAAGGTTATGCCTATATACCCTGTATTCAACATATCTGAGGGCATCCATAAATATTCATGTAGAAATGTGCCGTAATCTTGTTTTGAAACTAATTCCAAAATGGCTGCGAGCATAATATAATTTGCATTGGCATACTCATGTTTTGTGCCAGGTACCGATTGCAATTTAGAATTAAAAAATTGATCTAAGAATTTTTCCTTACTAGCCTCATCATATCTAAAACCACCTGTTCTTTTTGAAATACCAGATGTATGTGTCAATAACTGATGAATTGTTATATTCTTTTTGTCATCAGGCGTTTCATCATAAAACTGACTTATTTTGTCTGATGTGTTAATTTTCCCTGTTTCAGCAAGTTTTAAAATTGCTGAAGCAGTAAATTGTTTCGTTACTGAACCAATATTAAAAATTGAGGAGGAAGAGTTTGGAATCTTTTTATTTCGATCAGACCATCCGTATCCTTTGGATAAAATAATTTCATCTTTTATTGCAACTAAAACAGAACCTGAAAACCCATTCTTCATACTAGCATTTAAATAAGTGTCAATTTTAGTGTTAAGGGTTTTGTTGTTTTCTATCGGTTGAGCCCCTAGCGGAATTGTTGCAAATACTATTTGAATAAAACCGATGAAGATTAGAAGGTTGTCTTTCATGTTTATTTGATTGTTGTTTTTAATCATTGCCAACGTTAGGGGTATGAGCAGTAGCTCTCCTACCAATTGCCTTTTAGATTCTCAGCTACGCTATCATAATATTCTTGTGTTAGAACCTCTGTCCATTGAGTAGGCTTTTCTCCGCCGTATAAGGCCAAATACGTAACATTGCTTTCCTTGGTTGAAGTGTGCCAATGCTCGATGTCCTTCGGGCATTTAATCACATCTCCTGTTTTCAGTACAACGGGGTCTTTCCCTCTTTCTTGATAATAGGCTTGACCATCGACAATGATTAAAACCTGTACGGAGGAATGTTTATGCCAGTCCAAGGTGGAGTTGGCTCTGAAGGTTGCTTTTGTAATGTTATAGCCCAATTCGGCATCATCATGAATGATGGCATTCAACCATGCTTCCCCTATGTAATGCGTATTTGGTGCCTTTGTACCCTCAGAAAGATAGGAGGAAACGGGATAATTAGAACTTTGGGCGAAAAAATATAGAGGTGCTAAAATAAATAGGGCAAAAATTGAATTTCTCATTTTAAACTTTTTAGATTAATATTTTCTCTTGTCATTTGGAGTTCTTGGCTTGCGTACAAAGGTCTAGTATAAAAATAGTAGCGAATTTTACACACTTACTTTTCGATTAAGCATAGACTTTATTTAAACTTACTTACTTTGGTTTTAGCGATTAAACCGCTATTATTTTATCGATTGTTACCTGCTGGCTTTATTCCTTAAATTGTTTCAATCTGTCAATTGCGTTTTGGTTTTCAGGATTTAATTCCAACGACTTTTTGTAATTAGAAATAGCATTTTGAAAATCCCTATTGTATAAATAAGCTTCAGCTAAACTATCATATAAATTTGCTGATTTCGGATATATATCTAATGCTAACAATAAGACGTTAACACCTTGTTCTATTTTTTTGGAATTAAATGACAATCGCAAACCTAATGTGTTCAGCATACCTTCTTGAAGCTCCAGCCCTGGATGTTTGGCAATTGTTCTTTTATACAACGGAATTAAATCTTGGTAACCTTGATTGAGTGCCAAGTCATTAAAATCTTTATAATTGAATTCCTCCGTAATTGCATGTTTCATCTTTTTTGAAATCAAAGTATTAGAAAAGCCATTTTTATCAGGGCTATTTTCTATAAATTCTTTTGCATTCTTGTCATTTTGCAAAGTCGCATTTAAAAACTGTAAAGTATGGTAAGAAAGTATTTTATAGGAAGCCATAATTTTATCATCACTTTTGTCTTGTCTCTTATCTCTGTTGGCAAATAAAACACCGAATGAACTAAAATAGGAATGAGTTAGGTCGTGAAATCTATAACTGTAAGCATTACTATATTTCAAAGAGTCATATAATCGAAATTTATAATTCAACTCGATAGGAATTATATCGCTAGTCAAAACTTCTTCTGGTATTTCTTTTTGAGCAAAATGGATATATGGAATAGTGAACTTATCTAAATTGAAATAAGGTGAATTTTCCAAGACAGCGTAGTTGTATCTTTCAGTTCCATCTAAACTCACGATTGCACTAATGGTTTTATGTTTCATAACCGTTATTGCATTGGATAGTCCGCCAAAACTAAATCCCATAAGTGCTATTCTATCAAGGTCTATATTTTCGTATAAATTAATTTCTTTCAAAAGAAATTCTATATCTCTAGATTGTGTTTCCATATCTTTTGTGGTTCCTCCTTCCAGCAATCTTGTGTCTGTCCCTCTAGAAGGACTGGATATTACGACAAAACCATAGCTAGCTAAATATTCGAATAGTGCAAAGTTTTCAATCGATGAGGCTTGGTAACTTGGTGCGTAAACTATAACTGGATATTTTCCGTCTAAAAAAGTTGAATTTGAAAAGGCACCTACTTTTTCAGAAAGATGTGCCTTGTTTTCAGGTGTATTCCATAGGTAAGGAAACCAATCTAGTAAAAACTCGTTTGGTAAGTTTCCCCATTCTTCTTCTTCTTTTAAAATCTCTAAATAATCTAAAACAGCTAACTGCTTGGAATTATTTTTTTCAATTGTTGCGGGATACCAAATACTAATTGGAATAGATCTGTTGATAACCTGATTGTTAAATTCATTATGGATACGGTAAGTTCTGGTACTATCGATTACTGTGTAATGCCTAAAACCAACTGTGTATTTTCCGCTATTTAGGTTTATTTTTTTTAATGAAGTCTGTCCTTTCAAAGTCCATACCTGAAAAAGCAATATAGTTGCTAAAATTGGTAGTCGCATTATTTTAGTTTTCATATTACAGATGCGATAATTTACTAATTGTCGAAGGTGTTTTTTTAGTTTGCAGGTAACGGTTAGTATAAAGGGCGTTTTAATGCCCTTTATACAATATTGTAGCCAATATAAAATATATCAATTCCCCATCTTGTGCTCACCATCCACCTGTTCCTGCAAATTTTGCTTATTGGCCTTGGCGGCTTCGCTAATAGGAGGCCATTCATTAAAAGTAGCAAGATGTGCCCTAACAATGTCTCTAGCTGGTCCGAAGGCCCACATCTTTTTCCCCATCCAATTAACATACATACCGGATTCATCAGCTGCTTTCTCAAATGGATCTCTTCTTAAATTAAATAAAAGAGGAGCACCCAATTTTTCTTTACCACCAAACCAACCTCCATTTTGAACAATGAAATGGGCCTTCCAGTCATTATATCGTACAGCTTGTAGCGTTGTTCCTTCATAATAAATTATTTCGCTTCTGCTAGATTTTCCTGAACCTGTTAACAGTTCCATTTGATTGTAACCATCTAGATGTACTTTGTAGCCTTCATAACCAGTTAACAATTTTTCAATCAGATCTTGAGGTCCTCCTGCAGCATCAACTAAAGTTGGTAGCCAATCCATACTATCAAATATCTCATTGTTTATTGTTCCTGGTGTTACTTTTCCAGGCCACTTAACTATCATAGGTACCCTAAATCCCCCTTCCCATGTAGTTCCTTTTTCACCATGAAATGGTGTCGTACCTCCATCAGGCCATGTCATAAATTCCGGACCATTGTCTGATGTTAATAAAACTATTGTATTATCTGCTACTCCAAGCTCTTCAATTTTTGCTAAAATTTCTCCAACATGGTCATCTAGAGATTTCATAACAACTTCTTGCAACCCCCAACCATTTGTTCCTAGCATGGCCTCATATTTTGGAGAAAGGTGCGTCCAAACATGTGCACCTGAAGGGTTATACCAGGTGAAAAATGGTTTGTCTTCCTTTACTGCCTTTTCAATAAATCTTATTGTGTGCTCATTTACTTCATCATCAAGAGTTTCCATTCTTTTTGGAAGACAGGGTCCATCATCTTCAATTTTTTGTTTTCCATTACCAGTAGACCAGCTATGTACCAAATTACGAGGAGCATATTTTTCTCCAAGTGATCCTTTTGGGAAATCTGGATCTGCAGTATATTCCATTGCATTTAAATGATACAACCAGCCCCAGTATTCGTCAAATCCATGCATAGTAGGTAGAGATTCATCTAAATCTCCAAGATGATTTTTACCAAACTGCCCCGTTGTGTATCCTTGCTTATTCATGAATGTAGCAATTGTTGGGGTTGATGGACTTAAGCCTCCTGGGTCACCAGGAAGGCCAACGGTATGCATTCCAGTTCTAACCGGAAATTGTCCTGTTATAAAAGCCGATCTGCCTGCAGTACAGCTGGGTTGAGAGTAATAATCAGTCATTCTCATACCTTCACTAGCTAACTTGTCAATATTAGGTGTTCGACTACTCATTATACCTTGATGATAGACACTTAAATTAGAATATCCAAGGTCGTCAACCATGATTACTAGAATGTTGGGCTTCTCATTTTGAGCAAAACTATTGTTAGGATTAACAATAAAGACTAGAAATACCAGTATCAATACTGGTAAATAATTTTTTGATTTTTTCATATTATCATTATAGAATTAGAATTAGAATTAGTGATTTTTTATATTAGCTACTACGTTCTCGTATAACCGTAAGTTACTGGGTTAAATTTACTGATTTTTGGTTAATCACTGACGATCGTAATTCCGAGTGGATTCGGACGTAGTCGAATCTACTGTAATTGCGGTTATGCATTGTTGTGCTTTCGTTATTTATTTTCCAATTTATTGATTTCATCCGTGATTAACCCTTTAGTTGATTTTGTGTTTTCGTATATCCTTTTGGAAAAAGATAGGAAACTAGACTTTGTACTTGAAAACTGAGATATAGTATTAATAAGTTCGGTGTTTCCTTTCAGCGACTCGTAATCGTTAGGAATTCCACCTTGCCAACCATTGTCAAGAATTATTATTTCAAATTGTTTAGATAAGAAAGGGTTTGCGTTCATAGCCATGTCCTTCTTTATTTCTGTTGCATGGGCATTTATTTCATAATCATCATCAAAAAGCTTAATTATACTAAACCTTAGACTATCATTTTTTATAAGGTTAACTCCTTCAGATTTTAACGATTCATAAGCCATAACTTGAGGAAAGAAAGTAAAATATGTATTAATGTTGCCAAAATATATTCTAAGTGAGTCATGATATGATGACTGGTCTTCTTTGAGTAATTGAATTAATATTTTGTTACGTGACAACAGTATGGAGTCAGATGACATCATTCGTTTTATTCTTTGAGTATTTTCATCAAGATCAAGCTCTAAGCTTTTAAGAATTTTAATTTCCAATACTGATTCCTTTCTTGCTTCATTCCAGTTATTGATGCTCACCGCAATCAATATTCCAATAACTACTAACACAATTTCCCCAATTGCATATTTAAAATACCTGCCGGCCGTCCAGGCGGGCTTTCCGGTTTTTCCTTCTGAAAGTAGATTTTTTCTAATTTTTCTAAAGAATTTTATCATTGTTTATCGTGGTTATAATAAATTACAACGGTCTTGTGTATGGTTAGTTGTGGATTGATTTAATAATACTTTCTCTTCTCACTCTTACTCTTTGACTTGCTCTAACTTTAGGATAGCTCTGGACAACAATTAACCTGCCTGCCGTCAGGCAGGTTATA
>JAGSHF010000233.1 GCA_023954685.1 Flavobacteriaceae bacterium
AAAAAAAGGAGAAATAGTTTCTATTGTTGGCGCCTCAGGTGCTGGCAAAACTACGTTGTTACAAATTTTAGGAACACTAGATAAAACGCCAAAAAATAAAAACGCTGAACTGAATATAAACAATACTTCTATTGTTGATTTATCTGAAAAGGAATTGGCCAAATTTAGAAATGAACAACTAGGTTTTATTTTTCAGTTTCACCAATTGTTGCCAGAGTTTACAGCTTTAGAAAATGTTTGTATCCCTGCTTTTATAAAGGGAGTTCCAAAAGCTAAAGCCGAATCCAAAGCAAAAAAATTATTAGAATTTTTAGGACTAACACACCGTTCTTCACATAAACCTAATGAGCTTTCGGGTGGAGAGCAACAACGCGTGGCAGTAGCGCGTGCCCTAATTAATGACCCAAAAGTAATTTTTGCTGATGAACCTTCGGGCAACTTGGATAGTGAATCTGCCGAAAATTTACACAATCTTTTTTTTCAACTACGAGACAAATTTGGGCAAACTTTTGTTATCGTGACGCACAATAAAGAGTTAGCCAATATGGCAGATAGAAAACTAACAATGGTAGACGGGAAAATTGTAGACAAAACACTTATTGTTTCTCAGCAATAACCTCAATCATCATTGGGCAAAATAATGTTGTCATTACATTTTTTTCTAGGTCCTTTAAATCTGTAATAGCTTGAGAAACTTCTGTTTTGGTTAAGTATCCAGAATTTACAAGTCTTGGAAAATAACTATAATAAAATGATTTGGGCCACTGCCATACTAAATTGTCTGGTCGTCCCAGTTTAGGCATTAGCCTTGTACTCGTCACTTTAAACCCTAATGCATCCAACATGATTGGTAATTTTCTACCAATATCTATTTCACTGTCTTGATCTTTAAAACTTTGCAAACAGGCTGAAATAGCCTTATCTAAAACAGTTGAACTTGGTTCCAATTGATGTGTTGACCAATCGTAATATTCATGAATAACAAGCTTTCCTTCCGGTCTTAAAGCCTTTTTTACCTTCTCTAAAATTTCTTTAGGATTAGGTATCCAAGCCATCGCCCATCTGCAATAAGCACCATCTAAGCCCTCAGTATCTAAACGCATGGTGTCAAAATCCGAAGCTATCGCATCAATATTCAAATTATATTGCTGTTTTATCTCATTCAAAAAATCAATAAATTGTTCGGATTTATCTACAGCGATTACTTTTCCTGATGCACCAGCAATTAGTGCCAATTCCTTTGTACAGAATCCAGGACCACAACCTAAATCTAAAAGCGTTTGACCTGCCTTAAATCCAGCGAGTTCCCATCCTTTCTGAGCTTCACTCGCCCAAACCTGGTGTTGCAAACCTAAGCGGTGTAGTTCTTCTTTATCTGTTCCTAATATGTATGCATTTTGTTCTTTCAATTCAAATGTTTTTCAGTTAAATTAATCATTATAATAGGTGACTTTTTACTTGTTAAATAACCTGCCAGGCGAAGTTATATTTTTTATTTTAGCAATTAATCCTCTAAGTTATTAAAGATTTGACAAAAACGGAGCTTAAAGATTTTCTTGAAACCAAAGTAGAGCAATACAATAACAAAAAGTTTATTGAAAGTGACCCAATCCAAATTCCCCATCAATTCAATAAAAAAGAAGATATTGAAATCTCTGGGTTTTTGACGGCGACTATTGCTTGGGGTAACAGGAAAAGCATCATTAAGAATGCGAACTCCATGATGCAATTTTTGGAACAGTCACCATATGATTTTGTATTAAATCATCAGGATAAAGATTTGGATCGATTAGCATCATTTGTTCATCGCACTTTTAATGGTCAGGATTTTATTCAGTTTATCAAAAGCCTGCAACACATCTACAAAAATCATAATGGCTTAGAAGCCGTTTTTGCAACACATGCAAAAACACATTCCATGCAACCTAGTATTCATCAATTTAAAAGAATCTTTTTTGAAATACCACATCAACAAAGAACTCAAAAACACGTTGGAGATCCTTTAAAAAATTCGGCAGCCAAACGTCTCAATATGATGCTAAGATGGTTTGTAAGAAAAGACAATGCGGGTGTGGATTTTGGAATATGGAATAGCCTATCCCCCTCTCAACTCTCATGTCCGTTAGACGTACATTCAGGAAATGTAGCAAGAAAACTAGGATTATTAACAAGAAAACAAAACGATGCAAAGGCATTGTCAAAATTGGACCAAAGTCTGCGCGAATTAGATGCAAAAGACCCCGTTAAATATGATTTTGCATTGTTTGGACTAGGTGTTTTTGAAGATTTTTAAGGACATGTTAATAAGTGTTAATTTCTGTTATGCTTAAAATCTAAATATTATTTTAGATGCTACTTAAAACCAATCACTAACACAATAACTAAAATGAAAAAATTATTTACACTTCTGTGCTTAGCGGCACTTGTGTCGTCCTATGGGCAAAGCAGAACCATTCCTGTAGACACAATGGTAGTTACCACCCACAACACAACGGTAAAAGGGCAAAGTTTTTCTTATACGGCCGAAACTGGTATGCAACCTGTTTGGGATAAAAATGGAGATCCTCATGCTACATTATATTATACCTATTATACAAGAAACAATGTAAAAGATAGCGCCAACAGGCCTTTAATCATTTCTTTTAATGGTGGGCCAGGATCCGCATCCGTTTGGATGCATGTTGCTTATACAGGACCTAGAATATTGAATATTGACGATGAAGGTTATCCAGTGCAACCTTATGGCTACAAAAGTAACCCAAATTCTATCATTGATGTTGCAGATATTGTTTTTGTAAATCCTGTTAATACTGGGTATTCAAGAATGGTTCCTGATAAGGATGGTAAAATGCCGGACAAAAAAGAATTTTTCGGAATCAATGCAGATATTAAATATTTAGCAGAGTGGGTAAATACTTTTGTGTCTAGACATAACCGTTGGGAATCTCCTAAATACATTATTGGGGAAAGTTACGGTGGAACTCGTGTAATGGGTTTATCAAATGAATTACAGAGTGCTCAATGGATGTATTTAAATGGGGTTATTATGGTGTCGCCAGCAGATTATAATGCATACAATACAGATGGGCAACCAGAATATTCAGCACTAGACTTACCTTATAAAGCGGCAGCTGCTTGGTATCATAAAATGTTACCTGGAGATCTACAAAATAAAGATTTAACCGATATGATTCCTGAGGTTGAGGAATATGCCATAAATACATTAATGCCTGCTATTGCCAAAGGTGGTTTTATTTCTAATGAAGAACGTAATCGCGTTGCTGAAAAGTATGCTTTTTATACTGGAATGAATAAAAAGGTCATTTTGCAACATAATCTGGTAGTGCCAAATAGTTTTTTCTGGAAAGAATTGTTACGTGATAAAACTGGACAAACTATTGGTCGATTAGATTCACGATATTTAGGTATTGACAAAATGGAAGTTGGTACACGACCTGATTATAGCCCTGAATTAACATCTTGGCTACATTCTTTTGCTCCAGCAATAAATCACTATATTAAGAATGAATTAAAGTTTGATACTGATGTTAAATACAACATGTTTGGCCCTGTACATCCATGGAATAATGATGACAATACGACTCGTGATGATTTACGTAAAGCAATGGCAACAAATCCATATTTACACGTCTTAAACCAATCTGGATACTACGATGGAGCGACGACGTTTTTTACAGCAAAATATACACTATCTCAAATTGATCCTAGCGGAAAAATGAAAGATCGTATGAGTTTTAAGGGTTATAGAAGTGGTCATATGATGTACTTGAGAAATGAAGATTTAATAAAAGCTAATGAAGACATTAGAGAATTCCTAAAAAAATCATCAGCTAATGGAAAAGCGGCTAAGTACTAATTGAATGCTTAAATCAATTTGTAAAAGTTTGGTCTTAATAGGCCTATTATATTCGTGTTCTGATGCAAACAGTGAAATGGTGCAATATTTAGATGTGCCTTTTGAATTGAATGCATCAGAGCCGAATATTCATAAATCCAAATCTGACGACTTATATTTAAGTTGGATTGAATATGACAAAGATTCTATAAGCCACTTAAAATTT
>JAGSHF010000118.1 GCA_023954685.1 Flavobacteriaceae bacterium
GTATCAATACGCTTACTTGCAAAAACCTTCTGCACATTCCCCCTTACCTCTATGTATTTAAGAGTGTCGTCGGCAAATGTAAATACAACTTTGTCAATTATTCCATTACCTGTCTTTACTTGAGAGCATACTAAGTGCTCCTCTTTTAATTTTGCTAAAGGAAAATTTGGATGTTCGACCGATATCGTGTCTATTGTTTTAGATATTTCGTTTAATTTCTTAACAGTTTTTTCTAGTGATTCATTCAACTTAACACCATTGAATATTGATTCAGCCTGTGCATAAAACAGATAAGGTGCAATCAGAAAAATAATTGTGAATATAATTTTTTGCAATTTCATAATTAGAGAGTTTCGTTGTTATGCTATAAGGATTATCATTAAGCTTATTTGTTACAACATTTACAATAAAAATTGCAGTCCATGGTAAAAATTGAGAATTAAAGAAAGATCAACACAGTGTATAATTAATTGCTTTGGCAAGTACTTACTTGGAAAATTCCTTCGGAATTTTCTTGCGTCCGGTTTTGTTTACTAAATTAGTTGCTCAAAATTGCAACTAAGCATACACAAACACAGTGTAAATAATTTAAATATGGCTAAAAAACTAGTAACATTTGGAGAAGTAATGATGCGTTTATCTCCACCAGGACATTTAAAATTTTCGCAAGCTAACTCTTTCGACATTGTTTATGGAGGGGGTGAAGCAAATGTAGCCATATCATGTGCATACCTTGGCATGAAAGCGGCTCATATGACTCGTTTTCCAGATACTGCCTTAGGAAAAGCAGCGACACAATTTTTACGAAAAAATTGGCTAAGTAGCGAACAAATTATTTACGGTGACGATAAATTGGGTATGTATTTTTTAGAAAAAGGGGCCGTACATAGACCAAGTGTTGTTGTATATGAAAGAGAAAACTCTGCTTTTTCTAAAATACAGCCAGAAATGATTAACTGGGAAGAAGTTTTAGAAGGTGCTGATTGGTTTCATTGGACGGGTATTACACCTGCAATTTCAGAGGGCGCTGCCATGTCTTGTTTAGAAGCTATTAAAACTGCAAATAAAATGGGAATTACAGTCTCTGGTGATATCAATTCACGAAAGAATATGTGGAAATATGGTAAAACCATGCAAGAAATCATACCCCAATTAGTAGAACATTGTAGCATCGTAATCACTAGCCCTCGAGGTATTTATGAAATGTTTGGACTTGGTCGAATAGGAGGTAAATTTCAAGACTCTGCTGCTCAACTTATGAATGCATACCCGAAAATTAAAAAAGTCGTGGGGAAAAAAAGGAAATCAATAAGTGCTTCAGAGCAAGCAATACAAGGAAGATTTTGGACTGGACAAGAATTTATAAAAACCGAAATGCTTAACATTTCTCATGTTATTGATCGCGTTGGTACAGGAGATGCCTTTGCTGCTGGTTTAATCTATGGTTTATTGCATTATGAAGATGAATTAGAAGCCCTAAATTTTGCTACAGCTGCTTGTGCATTAAAACACACCGTCATGGGAGATGTAAATATGGTATCTTTAGAAAATATAAAGAGCTTGATGGGTGGAAATACTTCTGGTGCTTTAAAAAGATAAGTTTTATTGAAACCCTCGAATTGTAACCGTATTAGTTAAATCAAAACTTTATGGCTTAAAATGCATTTCCGGGTATATCATTCATAATCAACTCTTTAATATCGATTATTATTTATGATCCTAAGAGGACAGTGTATTAGCTAAGGAACTGTTGACAACAAAACCTAAACTGCATTAAAACGCAGTTTGACTAACCGTTGGCAACAATAAACCAATAAAAATGAAAAACACAGTAATTAAAATTTTAATAGTATTTACCCTTCTATGTCCTACATATAATTTTTCTCAGAATATTATTACAACTGACAACTTAAAAACTCTCTTGGGTGAATGGGTTGGAACAATAACCTATACTGATTATAGTACTAATAAACCCTTCACAATGCCAGCTAATCTAATTGTAAAGCCTGGAAAAAATAATCATCAACTTATATTGAACATAAGTTATCCTAATGAGCCAAACGCTAATAGTGAGGATAAAATAAAAATATCCAAAGATGGAACTCAATTGAATAAAATTGATATAAAATCGAAACAGAACCTACCGAATGGACAAATTCAAATTACGACTCAATACTCTGGTAAAGATAATAGAAAGAAGGCGCTGATAAAGAATATATACATTATTGGCAATTCTGAGTTTATAATTAGAAAAGAAGTGAAATTTGAAAATTCTGATGATTGGCTTATGAGAAATGAATATAAATATTCAAGATAGTTTTAAAGCTGCCAACATCGTATATAGTTCATTGCTCTATAATTCCAACTTGTTATTTCCTAGCTGCTGAACAATAGTTTCTCTCCTATTTACTATCTTAATGCTGATCGCAACTAGGCATTTACAAGACCGTTAGCCTTCATTAAGTTTGACGTATTAGACTGTACGAAAAATATTAGGACAAAATATCTTTAACTTATTCCGCTTCTGTGATTTTTGATAAATTAATTGCTGTTTCAATCAGTGCCAAATGTGAATAAGCCTGCGGAAAATTACCCAACAAACGTTTTGTTTCAAAATCCAAATCTTCACTAAAGAGTCCCAGATGATTGCTGTAAGATAAAAGCTTCTCAAATTGTTTGAGAGCTTTTTGTTCTTCTCCAATTTTGTAGAGACTATTTATGAACCAAAACGTACATATAGTAAAAGATGAAGATGGCAATCCAAAATCGTCTTGGGTTTTATAGCGGTACAACAATCCATCATTAGAAAGTTCACGTTCAATTGCTTTCACTGTACTCACATATTTTGGATGCTTGGCATCAATAAAACCATACGATTCCATCAATAAAACAGAAGCGTCTAAATCATCTGAACCATACGCTTGTGTAAATGCTTTTGCTGAATCGCTCCAGGCATGTTCCATAATATCTTCATATATAGCCATTTCTAGCAATTGCCAACGCGCTGTCTTATTAGTTTTACCTAAGATTTTAGCCACCTTTATGGCCTTATTAACTGCAGTCCAACACAAAACTTTAGAAAAAGTAAAATGTTGATCTTCCGATCGAAACTCCCAAATTCCCTTATCAGGTTCTCGCCAGTGTTTGTTAACAACCCAAACGATCCCTTTAGTAATACTCCAAAGCTCTTCACCATTTTCTATATCATTATTAAAATTCTGTAATAATTGATGAATCATATCCATCAGAATCCCATAAATATCATTTTGTTTCTGTTTATAGGCAGCATTTCCAATTCTTACAGGGCTAGAGTTCTCATAACCAGACAAATGATCTAAAAACTCTTCAGTTAATTTCTTCTCACCATTAATTCCATACATAATCTGAAGTTTTTCGTCCTTGTCTGGAATCAAATTAATAACAAATTTTATATAGCGTTTTGCAATATTCTTATGCCCCATTTGCGACATCACTTTTATCACCATAGAAGCATCTCGAATCCAACAAAAACGGTAATCCCAATTGCGAACTTCTCCAACAGTTTCAGGCAAAGATGTTGTTGGTGCAGCCAAAACTGCACCAGTTTTATCATAACTTAATAACTTTAATGTCATAGCACTGCGAGCTATGTAATTATTATAACGCTTATAACTTGGAGTACGTTCCATCCAATTTAGCCAATAGGTATTGGTACGCTCGTATTCTGAAAATGCCATGCTTAGATTTGGTACAAATAATTTTTCGTTATACCCGACCAAGAAAAAGTGGTCGGAAGTGATTGTAATAGAATGTCCCTTAACAACGGCTTCTTTATTAAAATCTGTATATAAAAACAGTGTATCAAAAGCTTCCTTATTGGTTAAGCTAACAACAAAATCGTTTTTTATATAGGTGTTAGTATCACCTTTGGCATATTCTAACTTTGGATCATAAACAACTTTTATGTTAGGCTTTCCAGAAATATGTTTAATATATCTAATAAATTCGGGTGGCGAATGATAATTTCCATTTTCCTTATAGTACCTTGGCATGAAATCGCGGATTTCAAAAGCGTCCAATCCATTACTAAAAGCAGTTATTAAAATGACTGTGTTTTCCAGATAATATTGTTTAATATTATAGCTATCATCTACCTTAAAACCAAAGGAACCTCCAATCTTATCATCCAAAAGTTTCCCAAAAACTGAAGGCGAATCAAATTGGGGCAAACAGCACCAATCTACTGAGCCTTCTTTAGAAATTAATACCGCACTTCTACAATTTCCAATAATTCCATAATCTAAATTATTCTTCAAACTCCTATCTTTTTAATGTGGATATCTCTTTATTTTTCTTTAAATTAACGAAATCATATTTGTTCTAGCAAATTGTCATTATGAATAAAACAATAATTGTTTCCAACCGATTACCTCTGCAAGTTAAAATACATGAGAACACCTTAGAAATAACTCCAAGTGTAGGAGGATTAGCAACAGGGATGAAATCTGTTCATGCTGAAGGAAATGGTATTTGGGTGGGTTGGTCTGGCATTCCTGAAGAAGAACTAAATACTGAGCTTTCTAAAAAAGTAGCTGAAGAAATACGAAAAGAGAAATGTGTATCTGTTCCTTTATCTTTAAATGATATTGAAGAATACTATGAAGGTTTTAGTAATAAAGCTTTGTGGCCATTGTTTCATTATTTTATGGAGTATACTGGATTCGAAGAGCATGAATGGGAGGCTTACAAACGTGTAAATCAAAAATTCGCTGAAGTCGTACTAGAAAACATTGATGATGGAGATACTGTCTGGGTACATGATTATCAGTTGCTATTGTTACCTCAACTTATTAAAGATAAAAAGCCTAACATCACCATTGGGTTCTTTTTGCATATTCCTTTTCCATCTTATGAGATTTTCAGAACATTCCCTTGGCGTAAAGAAATTCTTACAGGTATGCTTGGCGCAGATCTTTTAGGTTTTCACACCTATGATTATGAACGGCATTTTTTAAGTTCTATAAAACGAATTATAAGATTAGATGTTCATTTTAATCAAATAAGCTATCATGATAGATTGATTAAAGTTGATTCTTTTCCAATGGGAATTGATTATGATAAATTTTATAATGCGGCTTTAGAACATAGCAGCAATTCTAAAGAAAAATCAGAACTATATCGGAGATTGCATGAACATGTTTCAGAAGACAAAAAGCTGATTTTATCTATAGATCGAATGGATTATTCTAAGGGAATTCCAAACAGAATAAAAGCATTTGAGTATTTTTTAGATAAGTTCCCTGAATATAAAGAAAAGGTGCGATTAGTCATGTTGGCTGTTCCGTCGCGATCTAATGTTTCACAATACAAAAAACTAAAGCGGGAAACTGATGAGTTAGTAGGTCGTATCAATGGTAAATTTGCTACAGTAAGTTGGACACCCATCTGGTATTTTTATAGGTCCATGCCCTTTGACAAATTAATAGATTTATATATTTCTTCAGATGTGGCACTCATTACTCCTTTAAGAGACGGAATGAATTTAGTTGCTAAAGAATACGTCGCTACTCGTATTAATAGCGATGGTGTATTAATCTTAAGTGAAATGGCTGGTGCCTCTCTAGAAATGAATGAAGCCCTGCTTATTAACCCTAACAGCTTTGAAGATTTTGCTAGCAATCTAAAGCGAGCTTTAACAATGCCATTGAAAGAACAACAGACACGTATAAAATTTTTGCAAAAGCGTTTAAAACGATATAACGTAGAAAAATGGGCAAAAGAATTTTTAAAATCATTAGAAGAAACCAACGAACTCAAAAGCACCATCATTACTAAAAAATTGTTTGGTGAATATGAAAAAAAGCTGGTGAACGATTTTAATAAGAAAAAGAAAAAGTTATTGCTCTTAGATTATGATGGCACTTTAGTTGGTTTTAAAGATAACCCACAAGATGCCGAGCCCGATGAAGAACTTTATCATCTTTTGGATACATTACAGGAAAAAGAAGATACCACCTTAGTTCTAATAAGTGGTAGAGATAAGGAAACCTTTCAAAAGTGGTTTGGTCATAAACATTATACTTTGATTACTGATCACGGTGTTTGGTTATATCAAAATAATGAATGGATAGCTTTGGAGCGCCCAAAAACAGATTGGATGCAAAGTATAAGGCCTATCATGGAAACTTTTGTTGATAGAACACCTGGAACTTTTATTGAAACTAAAAAATATTCATTGGCTTGGCATTATAGAATGACCGATCCTGAGCTTGCAAAAATACGAACCATAGAATTAAATACTGTCTTAACAAGTATGGTTGAAAACAATGACCTCTCAATTTTGAAGGGTAACAAAGTAATTGAAATTAAAAGTAGCAATGTTAACAAAGGGAGAGCCGTAAGTCGTTTGATAATGCAACAAGATTATGATTTTATAACGGTAATTGGTGATGACTGGACTGATGAATACATGTTTGAAGAGGCTCCTGATTGGGCATATACAATTAAGGTCGGTTTTAATAAAACTAAAGCAATGTACCAGATTAAAGACCCAGAGCAAGTTCGTCAATTATTGTATAAATTAATTTGAAATAACGACAGGTCAACAACGTGTATTTTAAATTGCTCCTTCGGTGTGTACTCGGAAAATCTTATGGATTTTCCTCTGGTTCGTTTTCTTTTGCGAACTGGGTTATAGTCAACGCAACTAACCTTACACGACAACGTTGTGGTTAATTGAAAAAAATGTGATCAAGTATTTTATGACTAAGAAAAAAAAGATCTTAATAATCAGAATCATTTTGTTCATTGGAACGGCAATTTCCCTGTTTTTTGTGCCATGGATTTTAGTTAAAGCTTGGATTTTACCTCTACCTGATACTATTCAAGAACAAGTAGATGAAGCAATTGCTCATGGTTTTGACGGCATGATTGTTTATGTGGACCACGCAGGAAAATCACCAGAATACTACACAGGTGGTTGGAAAGATAGAGAAAACAAAATACCAACCGACCCAAAATCATTATTCAAAATTGCAAGTATTAGCAAGTTATATACTGCTGTAGCAGCTACTAAATTGGTCAAAGAAAAGCGTTTGTCTTTTGATAAAACACTCGCTGATTATCTTCCAGAACTTACAGGCAGGATTGAAAATGCTGAAGAAATCACCTTGAAGATGATGATTCAGCATCGTTCTGGTATTCCAAATTTCACAGATAATCCAGCGTATTGGAAAAACGAACAGAAAAATGGCAATAATGCCTTAGATTTTGCGCTAGACTTACCAGCCAGTTTTAAACCTAATGGAGGATATGAATATTCTAACACAAATTATTTATTGCTTCGTAGGATTATGGATGATGTTATAGGGTATAGCCACAATCAGTATATCAAAGAGAAAATATTGATTCCCCTAGATTTGAAAAACACTTTTTTCTCGATTACTGAAGTCAATTTAGATGATGTCATGAGTGGATATTATGTGGGATATGAGGAAGATTTTAAAGCTCGTGAATATGGGATGTTGGCTACAGCAAAAGATGTAGGTGTATTTTTGAGAGCCTTAAACGATGGTTCGGTATTTGACGAGGATGAAAAGGAAATCTATCCTTATGAATATAATCACGGAGGTTTGGTAGTTGGCTATCAAAGCCTTGCAGAATACCACAGAGATATAGACGCGATAGTGGTTCAATTCATCAATACCACAGATTTTGATGGCTATGAATGGAATTTATCGGAAATCACAATTAACCGAATTGTAAAAATCTTAAAAAAGAAAAACTAGCCACAACAAAACCTATATGCAATGCCCTACAGGACTCTGTGACTAGCTGAACTGCTCGTAGTCATAACATAATCAATCCTTAACATAAATATCATATGAATAAATCTGTATTGCTTATCCTTTTACTAATCAGTTGGTCTTTATCCTTTATTATTCTAACTACACAGCCTTATAGTTAATGGCCATAACCGTTATATCATCTGTTTGCTCTGTAGTGCCTTCAAAACTCTGCACATCTTCAATCACTGCATCAACCACATTTTTTACGTTTATATTATTGAGATTTGCTAACAAATCTTCTAATCGTTCTTCAGAATACAATTCATGAGAGTCATTAAAAGCTTCAGTAATTCCGTCCGTAAAAATGAAAAATATGTCCTCTGGCTGTAATACCATTTTACTTTCTTTGTATTTAACACCTTCCATTGCTCCTAGAACAAGTCCATGTTTCTCATCAATAATTTTTATGCCTCCTCCATTTTTTATTACATAAGGTGGGTTGTGTCCTGCACTCGTATAAACTGTTTCGCCAGTATTAACATTAATAATACACAAGAATGCTGTTACAAACATATACTCTTCATTGTCACAACTCAATTCATTGTTGACGAGCTCAATAATGTCTGCTGTTGAATATTTTAAAGTAGTGTTACCAGCATTAGAATATTTTTCCTCAACATTATATCGATGTGCCGATATTGCTTTTAGTAATGTTTTGGATATGGCCATAAATAATGCCGCAGGCACTCCTTTACCGGACACATCTCCCACACAACAGCATAAATGATCTTTATCTATAAAAAACACATCGTACAAATCACCACCAACTTCTCTAGCGGGAATAAGGTTTGCGAATACTTCAATTTTGTCAGTCACCGGAAAATCATTAGTTAACATGCTCATTTGAATCTTTGTCCCAATGTTTAATTCGTTTTCCATCCGGTTGTTTTCAGACTCCAACAATTCTGATTCCAATTCCAATTTTTCAGATTTAGCTTGAGCTTCCATCAATTCATATTTCTGCTGCTCTTTGTTTTGGATTCTTCTTTTCATTATCCTCCTTACTATTTCTAAACAGAAAATTACAATTAAGATGTAAAAGAAATACGCTAAGTTAGATCTATAAAAAGGTGGATTGACATGAAATGTAAAAGTGGCTTGTGTGCCTTCCTGATCATACAAGTTTCTCCCACGTACATGAAACACATAATCACCTTCTCTAAGTTGCTCGTATTCCTTCCAGGTGTTCTTGTTCCAGGTTGACCACTCTTTGTCAAAACCCTCTAAAAAGGTTTGAAACTCACTTTGGCTCTCGTCAATATAACTAGTTATTGAAAAATCGAAACGAATGCTATTCCCACTAAAATCTAATGTACTTTCTGGTAATTTAAAACCCATTGAACCACCACTAAGATTCAGACTATCCCCAGCTTTAATGTTTCGAATTATTGTGCTCGTTGCTTTATTGCGATTATGTATTCGACTAGGATCGTATTGAACGAGTCCTTCTTCATTGATAAACCAAACTTCATCTCCATCACCATCCCCAAAATCATAGATCATATCGGCTTTAAAATGGGCGAAAGGTGGCTTATCGATAGCATACGTCCCATCTCCCTTAGGGGTAGCTAATGCAGCTCCTTTTCCTGTTGCAATCCAAACACGGCCTTTTTTGTCCTCTTTAAGCTTGGCCCATTGGTATGAACTATTCTCATTAAATGCACCATCAAATACAGTATCTCTTAAAAACTGATCGTTTTCACTATCATAGCGATAGATGAAATCGTTCATCACACTAAAATATATTTTTCCGTTAATTTCAGGAGTTTTTATCTCTCCATTAGGAAGGCCATGCTCTGGACCATAGTGAGATACTTTGGCATCTTCTAGTTTAAAATCTCCTTTA
>JAGSHF010000059.1 GCA_023954685.1 Flavobacteriaceae bacterium
AAATGGACAACAGCTCAGCAAGCATTGCATCTTTTACAAAGTATTAAACCATTAAATGACGCTATGAGTATGCCCAAATTCTTACTTCGATACAAATTTGGTAAAGCAAATCGAGATGTTAGAGCGTATGCAACTATTGTCAATCGTTATAAAGAACGGTTAAAAGATGCTAAAGGTCAAACTTTCAAAGGATCTCGAAATATGAAATCACCTACTTTAAATGATAAAGCATACATTTTAAATCGAATAGAAGTTGAAAACAAAAAACTACAACATAAAGTAAAAACATGGAAGGATAAAGACTTAGATGCCATTGTTTTACCACACCCACTAATGGGAAAAATGCCAGTTAGAGAAATAGTAATGTGGACTTCCTATCATGTAGAACATCATACTCAGATTTTAAAGACTAATTATTAGTTATAGTTTATCTAGCTGGTTACTCGTATTGTCTTCACTAATTGTCCAAAAGAAACCAATAAAAAAGAATTGATCTGCTGCTGGTTGCAAAGCTCTTCTATTATAGTATCCATTCATATCTGGTGTATCTGCATATTGATATCCGTTGATGTTTTTAAACCCTAAAACATTATTTACAGATACATATAATATTTTTTGTTGATCAATTAAATAGGCCCAATTTAAACTTATACTATTATAAGATTTGGTCTCATTATTTAAAAACCCAGATTCATTAGGGTTGGTGTAGGTTCTTCCGGTAGCAAATCCATAACTCAATCCTATTTGACTTTTCCAATCAGTTATAAAATATTTGCCAACAACAGATAGATTATGCTTGTTTGCAAAATTTGGACGTGCCTCAATAGGATAATTATTATACTTTCTTTTTGTATCTAAATAAGAATAACTCAACCAATAATCTAAATTTTTTACACTTTTACTATCACGCCAAAACAAATCTAAGCCAGTGGCATAGCCAAAACCATCATTATTATATTGTGAACTAAAGCTAGGTATTTCTTCATCGTAGATAATTAAATCTTTATAATCTTTATAGTAAGTCTCCGCACGAAATATTCGGCCTTCGGCATTATATTGATAATTAAGAATAAAATGATTCGTTTTTTGTGATTTTAAGTCTTGATCAAACTTTAATATAGATGAGATTGGGCTTTGATAAAAATCACCATAAGCCAATGACATTTGGCTAGATTTCGATGTTTTGTAAGCCAAGGATAAACGTGGAGAAATGGTATATTCATCAAATAACTCACTATACTCACCTCTCAACCCCGCCTTTAGGGCTAAATCTTTAGAAAAGAATATGTCGGTTTCAACAAAAGATGCCGCGATAGTTTGATTAAATCCATAATCAAATTCCGAAACAAACTCGTCTTTATAAGTTTCATCAAAGTTTGTATTAAAATATTCAATGCCAAAATTAAACTTAAAACTACTACTAATTCTTCGTTTAAATTTAAGTTTAGCATGTATAGAATGCTCTAAATTATCAATCCTTGAATCAATAATATTAAGCTTTTCGTGACTCATCGTATAGCTTAATCCCGTGTTTATAGACCAAACATCATTTAGCATTCCAGCATAGGATGAATTGGCATAAAAATTATTGTTTTTTAATTTAAAAGGAATACCATCTTCATAATTAACATCCTCTTGAATGAGTTCAAAATTTGTACTGTCAAAAGCGGCATAAAACTTGAACAAACCATCATCAAACTTTCTTCTAAAAACGGCCTCTGTAGCTAAGTTCTCAAAAGGTTTTATCCAATTATTCCGATCAGGAAAGATTTGCAAATAAGGCCATAAATTTATATAAGATGCATTGATACTCAATGAGGATTTATCCCATTTCTTTGTATGGCCAAGAGTTCCCCCTACTGTCATAATACCAATATCCGTTTTTTCCTGATCAGGCTCATTAATGGTGTTCAATAATAAAACACTTGATAATGCTTGGCCATACTCAGCAGAATATCCCCCAGTAGAAAACGTAATGCCATCAAATAGGAATGGAGAATACCTACCTCGTGTTGGTGTGTTATTAGTTGTAGGCGAATACGGTGTAAATACCCGTATACCATCAATAAATATTTGTGTTTCTTCAGCATCTCCACCTCTCACAAATAATCTACCATCTTCGGCGACGGTAGAAGTTCCAGGAAGTGTTTGCAAAGCCCCAACAAAATCTCCCAGTGCACTTGCCGTCGTAACAACATCCAGTGGTTTTAAAGCATTAATTTTACTGTTATCACCAGCTTCAAAAGTACCGGCAGATAATACTACCGCATCAAGTGTATTCATATCTTCTTTTAATGACACCTTCAAATCTGTCATATTTTCAATCTGCATAACTAAACTATAAGTTTCATAGGACAAATATGAAATAATAAGAGTTTGATTTCCTGACTCTATAGATGTGAAAATAAATTTTCCATTGTCGTTTGTAGTTGTCCCATCATAAGTACCCTCGAGATACACATTGGCACCAATAATTGGTTGGTTTTTGTTATTAGTAACTGCTCCACTAATTGTTGCTTGGGCGAATATTGAAACACTAAAGATTAAAATTAAAATGGTAATTATACATTTCATGATTTCCAGATTATTGATTGATGATTATTTCTGGAACAAAAAACTAGCATTATGCTTAATTTTAAAATGTTTACTTACCCAATTGTAATATTGTTATGATGGACTGCAATTTTTATTTAAAAATTAAAATTCCTCAAAAACTAATATATTTATCCCATGGAACATCTTGTTATATTAACTGGCGCGGGTATGAGTGCTGAAAGTGGGCTAAAAACATTTAGAGATTCCAATGGCCTTTGGGAGGGACATAATGTAATGGAAGTCGCTTCTCCAGAAGGATTTCATGCGAATCCAGAACGTGTATTAGAATTCTACAATCAGAGAAGGCGCCAATTAATTAGCGTTGAACCTAATAGCGCTCATAAAGATTTAGTTGAATTAGAAGCCCGTTATAAAGTATCTATCATAACTCAAAATGTGGATGATTTGCATGAACGAGCTGGAAGCAGTAGAGTTTTACATTTACATGGCGAATTATTAAAAGTGAGAAGCACCATAAATGAGGAAGATGTTAAATCTTGGAAAACTGATCTAGTTATTGGTGATGTTTGCGAGAAAGGTCATCAATTAAGACCTCACATTGTATGGTTTGGAGAGGCTGTACCTTTAATTGAAACCGCCATTCAAATATGCCAAACCGCAGATTTATTATTAATTATTGGTACTTCATTACAAGTTTATCCTGCGGCGCGTTTAATTCATTATGCACCGGACCACATTCCAGTATTTTATATTGACCCAAATCCAGCACTAAGTAGCAACTCAAAAATTAAGATCATTACTGATTCCGCAACTAATGGTTTAAAACAATTTAAAACAATGCTATAATCAACCAAATAAATAAAATCATTAAAAATATTATCATCTTAGTCATCATCACTTAATTTAAAGAAATCATTTACGGGTTTACTAAATAAATTTGATAGTTTCAATGCTAAAACCGTTGATGGCACATAACGATTAGCTTCTATGGAATTTATTGTTTGTCGAGATACGCCTATTTTTTTCGCTAAATCGTCTTGAGTTAAATTCAAAATTGCACGCTCTACTTTTATTGTATTTTGCATTATCTATAACGTTTTAAAGCGTGATAACTCATTAACTGTACCATTAGCATGAATATTAGAATCTGAAAATCACCTAAATCTTTATAAGCTTCACCTCCAGAGTGTACTACATTTGAAACACCAAACTCCACATACGGCATAACCAAAGCATATACTACGCCGGTGATAAAAGCCCATGCATAGGATTGCATTCTGAGTTTAACCGTTAGTTCATCCTCTTCCTTATCTTTAGAGATTGACATGCATAACATACCAACTAAAAATGCTTTTTGTAAGATTAGTTTTAACCATTCAGTATCACCCTCCATTGCAAATGCTCTCACAAACATCATAACAAAAGTTATTGCAATTATTGAAATTCCTACTTTATAAAAATATTGCGGTAACCTAAAACGTGTTATTTTTTCTAATCGATTACGCTCACAATCCGAAACTTTATTCATATTCATAATGACAAACATATTTATTATTTAGACAAAATATTATTACTTTTTGACAAATATACTTTACATTATGTAAAAAACAAAATATATTTAAACAAAAATTAATTATTGCTAAAGATATCGGGACTATGGAAAATTTCTTATTTATACTCAATGATTAAGAATACTGCCGTACTATCGCCAATGTTTTGAGCTTCATGTACAGAAACAAAATCTTTAATAAAGCTGTAACCAGTTGGTACATCGAGCTCTCTTACCCCTTCAGAATCTGTCATTTTAAATTTACCTCCCGAAAGTGTATACCCAAAATGAGGCTGATGCTCATGCTTCTCGTGTCCAACTCCAGGTGAAAAAGTACATTTTAAAACTCTTATTTTTTCATTTTCTTCTAATACTTCACAAACTTTTTCACCGTCCCAACCAGCTTGAAATGGATCGGGCAATTTTGAAGCCCCCCCTTGTTTACAACCCATCGTCATTAAGACTAATACTAAAATAATTCCTTGTTTCATAATTCGATAATTATTCATAAAAGACACTAACGTCTTGGATAGCTTTTCTTTTTAAATCTGGAACATAAGTAGGTTGCTTGGGGTAACCAATTGGCAGCAATAAAAAAGCTCTTTCGTTATTTGGTCTATTCAATAGTTTCGTTAAAAAATTCATTGGGCTTGGCGTATGCGTTAATGTTACAAGACCGGCGTCATGAATTGCGGCAATTAAAAATCCACAGGCAATACCTACGGATTCATTCACATAATAATTATTATGACGTGTATCTCCATCATGTTCATACACGCGTTTAAAGCAAACTATTATCCAAGGCGCTTCGTCAATGAATGGTTTATTGTGATCCGTTCCCAAAGGCGCTAGATCTTTCTTCCAACGCTCACTCATTCTATTAGAATATGTTTCACGCTCTTCAACTTCTGCTGCCTTCCTAATTTCATGTTTTAATTCCGAATTAGAAACCGCACAGAAAGTCCATGGTTGTTTATGTGCACCTGATGGTGCTGTTGACGCGGCCATTATTAAATTCTCTATTATTTCCTTAGAAATAACTTGGCTTGAGTATTCTCTCACAGAGCGTCTCGTTTCTAACCAGCTATAAAATGAATTACTCTTTTGAATAGATCGCTCAGTAGTATACGGAATTGAGTCATATAATAGATGTTTATAACCATCAATTATGATATAATCATTTATTGCCATTATTATTTTTGTTTTTTTCTTCAATCCAACGTGACATAAACTTGGTACTTTTCATTGTGTGATACTGCAACATACTTCCCATAAAATTATTCAGGCGATGTGATTCTAAATTTAACTGTAATTTACCCAATCGGCTTAAAAATTTCATCACTAAAGGTCCTTTTAAAAACCGCTTTTTCATAATATCAAAACCTGCTTTTTGACTGCTCTTCCATAGATTTTCATTCAAATATAAAGCAATCGCTTTTTCAGCAAACAGTTCAGGAGTATCTTCAACAAACCCATTAGGAGTCAATTCACCGAACATTCCTTCCGCGCCAATACTCGTTGTAACTGAAGGTGTTCCATTTATCATCGCATCAACCAATTTACCTTTAAGACCTGCTCCAAATTGAATTGGTGCCAAACAAACTTTTGAGCTTTGCATGACCGTATTGACATTCTCCGCATAGCCTTTAATTATAAAACCCTGGTTTTTATTGTGTAATTGTGTGATCTTATCTGAAATATATGCCCCATAAATATGGAGTTCGGCTTCAGGTAATTTTGTTCTAATCAAAGGCCAAATGTGAGATTTCAAATATAAAACCGCATTATAGTTAGGTGCATGCAAAAAATTTCCAATAGTTATGAAATGTTTACGATTCTCAAATTTGGCCAACCTTGAAATAGCTTGAGACGTCACCTCTTCTTGCATGAAAGGCAAATAGTGAAGTAAAGATTCATCAACCTTAAAGTCTCTCACAAGAAATTGCGCTTCAACTTCAGAAATAATTAAACTCAAATCACTTCTATAAATACTTGCAATTTCTCTCTTAGCAATATCATTATAGAGGTAGCTTTTATCAAATAATGCATTATCCTTAAAAGCTTGATGTCTTCCTTTTCTTAAACTATGTAAATCTTCAGTATCCAGAATTCTTAGAGCATCCGGGCAATGTTCGGCAACACGCCATCCAAACTGTTCTTCCATCATAAATCGATCAAAGATCACAATATCAGGGCTGTAACCAATAATAAAATCATCAAATCTAGAATCATTTAAAGTCACAAGTTTTGACTTTACATGTATACTTGATAAATTAAATGCATTGTCAGATTTTGCACAGGGCGTAACAAAAACCACCTCGTAATTGTTATTTTTAAAAGTTTTTATAAGCTGTAACATCCTAGTTCCAGCCGCAGAACTTTTTGGTTCAGGCCAAACATAACCTATAATCAGTACGTTCTTCATGTATTTTTATTGAGCTGCTTTTTGAGCCGCATACACTGAACGCACCTGTTTTGCCCAATTTAGCACACTTTCAATTTGATCATCTGTAAGATTAGCCTCTGAATGTGTCCAAGTATAAGAAGGTAATGGCATTTCTTTACTTTCTACCATTTCTATTAGCTCATCAAATTTGTGATCCTTTTTCTTTAGCGAAGCCTCTGCCCAATCTGACATATTAAAATGTTTAGAACCGTTTTTAACATGATCTGCCATCCAATAATTCACAGGAGTGATTGCACTATACCAAGGGTAGCGTGTAAAACTACTATGACAGTCCATACAGGACTCTTTTAAAATCAATTTAACCTCCTCAGGTGGGTTGGTATCTTCAAAAAATGATGTTACCATTGCAATATCGCCTTCATTTTTTTCTGGACCAAAAAACTGTGCAATTACAAATGCAACTAATAATAGAATCAATATTTTTTTTATAACCTTCATTATTCCCTTATTTTAGAGTCTTAAAAATAAGAAAATATTAAGTGACTACAGAAGAATTATATAAGGAATTAGATTATGTCAATCACTCAAGAGAAAATAGAAAAAAATATGCTCATTTAATAATTGGTCAACCTGAGTTAATACCTCTTGTTTTAGACATTTTATTTAAAGTAGATGATAAGGTTTCTTGCAGAGCAGGTTGGTTATTAGAATTCGTTGCAAGAGAAGATCTCGATGTAATTTTACCACATTTGGATCGCATTACCGAAGAAATGCCAAAAGTACATCTCGATTCAGCAGTGCGACCTGTAGCCAAAATTTGCGAATATTTAATTGAAGCCTATTATCACAAACTACCAAACAAAACAAAGTTGGCTTTAAATGCCGTTCATAAAGAACGTTTTATTGAACTGAGTTTTGACTATATGATAACGGATCAAAAAATTGCAGCTAAAGCCTATTCTATGAATAGCTTGTATTTATTAGGCAAAGAAAACCAATGGATTCACCCTGAACTGATTATGATTCTGGAGCGCGATTTTAACTCCAGTAGTGCGGCTTTTAAAGCCAGGGCAAGACAGCTTCTAAAAAAATTAAAAAAACCTATTTCAAATCGAAAAAAGCAACCATAAAATCATGCTTTAAAAATCGTAAAACGCAATACAAATTCCTATCTTTGCAACTTCTTAAAAAATACAACTTATGTCATTGTCAATGCTAAATGCAATTTCTCCAATAGATGGTAGATACCGTAATAAAACAAATGCTTTAGCACCTTATTTTTCGGAAGAAGCTCTAATAAAATATCGTGTAAAAGTTGAGATAGAATACTTTATTGCATTATGCGAAATCCCTTTACCTCAATTACAAGATTTTGATAAAGGCCTTTATGATGAATTAAGAAATATCTATATTAATTTTTCATCAGATGATGCTAATGCTATCAAAAATATTGAAAACGTCACCAATCACGATGTCAAAGCAGTTGAATATTTTATTAAGGAAAAATTTGATCATCACAACTTAGGAAAATATAAAGAATTTATTCATTTTGGTTTAACATCGCAAGACATTAATAATACAGCGGTACCGTTAAGTATTAAGGATGCCATGAATGATGTTTATGTTCCTGAATATTTTACAGTTCTTGAAAAGCTAAAAACCCTAGTTATTGAATGGGAATCTGTTCCTATGCTAGCTCGCACGCATGGTCAACCTGCTTCCCCAACCCGATTAGGGAAAGAGATTGATGTTTTTGTAGTGCGTTTAAAAGAGCAATTTAACTTGCTTAACGATATACCTAGCGCCGCTAAGTTTGGTGGGGCAACTGGTAATTTTAATGCCCATCATGTAGCTTATCCGAATATTGACTGGAAAGCATTTGGATCACAATTTGTTCAGGATAAATTAGGTTTACAACATTCATTTCCAACAACTCAAATTGAGCATTATGATCATATGGCTGCTTTATTTGATGGACTCAAAAGAATCAACACAATAATCATTGATTTAAATCGTGATGTGTGGACGTATGTATCCATGGAATATTTCAAGCAAAAAATAAAAGCTGGAGAAGTTGGAAGCTCAGCAATGCCGCATAAGGTAAATCCTATTGACTTTGAAAATTCTGAAGGAAATCTTGGAATAGCGAATGCAATTTTCGAGCATCTTTCTGCTAAATTACCAATTTCAAGACTACAACGCGATTTAACCGACAGTACGGTTTTAAGGAATGTAGGCGTGCCTTTTGGCCATACGTTAATTGGCTTTAAAAGTACACTTAAAGGATTAAATAAACTCTTATTAAACGAAGCTAAATTTGCTGAAGATTTAGAAAATAATTGGGCCGTTGTAGCTGAAGCTATTCAAACCATTTTACGACGTGAAGCTTACCCTAATCCTTATGAAGCACTGAAAGGATTAACAAGAACTAACGAAGCAATTACAAAAAATTCAATTGCAGGTTTTATAGACACTTTAGAAATAAGTGATATTATTAAAACTGAATTAAAAGCGATTACTCCTAGTAACTATACAGGCATCTAAATGAATGATAGAATTACATTATTATTATCTGGAATTTTAACGATATTATTTTTCGTTTCAGGTGTACTGAACATACTAGATTATTTTATTGTGAAGTTAATTTTGTTAGCTCTTTTTTTAGCGATAGTCACAACTATTATTATTACAAAATCAAAAGATGATTCAAACACAAAAAAACCGCTAGATTAGCGGTTTTTTTGTGTTTGTAATGGCCTTTCCTCTTAATTTATTGAATCTATTGCTGAGGTAATATCATTGATTTCTTTATCATTATCTCCGGTAACACCTTTAAAGAAACCCATAAAGTCATTTACCATACTTTCATCAGAACTTAACTTACTTGCTACGTTACCTAAAGTCATAATTTTAGCAGGTTCCATATCATCTCCAAGAACTCTTATAATAGCAAACCCCGTATCATTAGCATTCCCAAAGATAATAAGTTCATCTATTGTTGTATCTGTACCAATGTATTTTACAATTATTTTCCCATCAGAAGAATTACCTCCTCTGAATAGCTCTTCATATTTCTCATCTTTCAAAAGTATTTGTACTTTTTCAAGCTCTGCTTTATACTCCTCTTGATTATTTTCAGAAACTCTGTAACCTAACATGTTAAGTTTATCCATAGAGTCGTATGCCTCTTTTTGGTCATCTGTTAAGTCATCAACTTGATCAAGGTCAATAAAACTCGCCGGAATATCCACTGAAATAAAATTAGGTGTTTCCTGATTGGCTACGTAGTAACCTTGCAACGATTCACCTTGTTTACAACTTGTAAAAGCTATAAATAAGGTGAATGCCATTGCATAATATTTGATTGATGTATATTTCATGTTCTGAAATTACTAGTTTTTATTTTTGTTTCCAGCTTTTTCTAAATGCTTTCCTCCAGGAACGTTCATTTTATTAGTAAGCTTAGACACCTGCCTTAAATCGATATCGCCAACTAAAGTTAATAAAACCGTTTCAATTTCACGTTTTTGACCGTTAATAGAAATGTCTTGATCTTTTGTTAACTCCTTCAAACCATTTGCAAACATTAATAGCTCTTTAACGTGGTTTTCATCTTTTCCTTCTCTTACATAGAATTTAACGGTTTGATCTCCGTCCTTGATACGCATTAGCTCATCTAAACTTGAACTTGCTAAATAGCTATCTACTTTAGCATTCATTTCTGCGGCGATTTTAGCATCACCTGTAGTCAATACTTTTAAGCTTGATATGTTTTTAATCATATCAATATATTCTTGCGTTTCAGCATCATCTGTGTTAATTTCAATATTGGCTAACATACTGAACATCTTTTGGTTTACAACTACTGATGTTACGCCTTCCATATCTTCAAACTTATCAAATATGCTTTGACCAAAAGACATTACTGGTGCCAATACTATTGCTGCGATTATTATTATTTTTTTCATGTTTTCTTTATTTTAAAATTGTGTATTTCTTTATTATTAATTATTGTTAAAAATTTTACGTTCTGTGTTAGAAAATTCTCCTAAATAGGCCATATTTTCTGTTCCTTGATTTAAGGAAGAAGACATCAAGTCCAACGATTTCAAATTATCCTCCCCTTTTTTAAAGTTTTTTGATAAAATGTCAAATGCCAGCATTGTATTATCATAAATTGCTTTTTCTTCTATCGACAAACCAGCATAATTTTTAGATTCTTGAGTTTTATTGGTTTGAAAATAAATACCAAGCATAAGAACTGTAACCGCTGCAACCGAAATCCATTTATACATACTGTATGTTTTCTTAGGTTCTAATGGAACGTCTTTAGTAAACTGTTCTTGCTGAGTCTGCGAAAAATATGCAAACATTGGTTTATATACTTCCAAACTTGGCGCTACAGTTTCTTTTGAAAAATAGTTTTTTAACTGCTGCTCTTCTTGTAAGGTGGTTTCACCGTTGTCATACTTCTCTAATAATGCTTCTATTTTAGCTAACACCATAATTGTGGGTTTTAGTTAATTTTTCTCTTAATGTTTTTCTTGCTCTTGATAACGCCACTCTTATGGCGGTTTCATTTATTTCAAGGACCTTAGCGATTTCACTAAACTCATATTGTTCTATATCTCTTAACTGTACTATAATTTTTTGTTGCTCTGGTAAATCTTCCATCATTCTTTCAACAATACTTACACTATCATTCAGTTCTATTTGTTTTTGCAAAGACACATTTTTATCTTGATAATTGCTATGCACGATTTTCAAGTTTTGTGCGTGTTTAGATTTTAATCGATCCAAACAAAAATTTTTCGTCATGGTCATTGAAAATGCTTCTACATTTTTATACTCTTGAATTTTGGTTTTATTCTTCCAAAGTTTAATCAAGATTTCTTGTGTGGCATCCTCAGCTTCTTCTTGTGAAACTAATAATCGTTTTGCCAAACGAAATACTTTATCTTTAAAGGGCATTACTATATTTAAAAACTCTGCCTGCTTCATTTTGTTGGTTAGTTATTCAGCAATTTTATGCTGTTTGATATTACGACGAAACAACATCTATTTTGTTACAATAAAAATTAAAATAATTTTATTACACAATAATTAAGTAATTTTAGTGTTTGAAAATTAATTGAAAAAGAAGATATGAAATTTAAATCAAGGGCGCTCATTGCTGCCATATTATTAGGTCTATCATATAGCTGTTTTGAAGATAACGACGACAACGGTATTTTAGCAAGTAGTATTAACGACTTTGTTTGGAAAGGTATGAATGCATACTATCTATATAAAGACAATGTGCCAGATTTGGCCAATGATAGATTTGGCTCTGATGATGCCTACGCCACTTACTTAAATACTTTTATGAACCCCGAAGATATATTTGAAAGTCTCATTTATAATAGACCCAGCATTGATAAATACAGTTGGATTACCAATGATTATATTGCCCAAGAATTAAGTTTTGCTGGTGTTTCTTTGTCACATGGTATGGAATTTAATTTACACCGTAGTTCACAAAATCCAACGGATCTGTTTGGAGTTGTGCGTTTGATATTGCCAAATAGTGATGCAGAAGGCGTTAATTTAAAACGTGGTAATTATTTTTATGCCGTAGATGGAACACCACTTAACGAATCCAACTGGAGGGCTTTATTGAGTCAAGATAGCTTTGAATTAAATATGGCCACTTACGATGATAATGGCACGCCCGAACCTGAAGATGATACCATTGTTCCTAACAATGAGGACATACCATTAACCAAAGTAGCATATGAAGAAAATCCGATCTTTAAAACTGAAATTATTCAAGCAGGTGGAAAAAAAATTGGCTATCTAATGTATAATAGGTTTACCCCTCAATTTGATCAACAATTAAATGCTGCTTTTGGCAATTTAACCATTAATAATATAGATGAATTAGTTCTAGATTTAAGATACAACCCAGGAGGTGATTTAAATACTGCCATATTACTATCCAGTATGATTACTGGTCAGTTAACAGGTGAAATTCATAGTACAAGTGAATATAATAGTGAATATCAAGATTTTATTAATAGTCAAGATCCAGAGCTCTTAATTAATCGGTTTGTGGATAATGATGCTGGAACACCATTGAATAGTTTAAACCTCAATAAGGTATATATTCTAGCTACCGGCAGTTCTGCATCAGCAAGTGAATTAGTTATAAATAGTTTGAGACCTCATATTCAAGTTATTCAGATAGGAACGACAACCGTTGGTAAATACCAAGGTTCTTTAACGCTTTATGACTCTCCCAATTTTAGACGCGATGGTGCCAACCCTAATCATACTTACGCCATGCAACCCCTCATTCTAAAACTTAAAAACGCAGATGGGTTTACAGATTTTGATGATGGATTAATCCCTAATATTGTTTTAAAGGAAAACGCTCAGTTTTATGGCGTATTAGGTGAAATAACAGAACCTTTATTAGCCCGTGCTATTCAACACATTACTACTGGATCAGATATATCTGGTGATGCTTTTAGTGATGGATCAATTACCGAAATTATTGGAAGCAGTTACGATCTCATATCACATCCGCCAGTAATTTTAATAGATAATGAGAGCTCTATTAATTTCTTGAACAAACTACGGCAAAAATAAATAATGCCGCTTAAGCGGCATTATTTTTATTATCTACTATAAACTTAGATTAAATCCAATATTGACATTTCTACCTTTCGTAGAGTAACCATATAATTCTTGATAGTCTTCATTTAAAATATTGCTCATATTTGCAAATATGGTCATCTTATTTTTTAGCAAACTATGGCTAATATAAAAATCTAACAAACTATAACTTCCTAATGTTATATCTTCATTTATAAAAGTTGTATCATTATATACTGAATCACGTCTATCATCATTATACTGATACGCCAAACTTAAAAATGTAGAAGGCCAAACCTGATAATTTAATTGTGCGTTAACTTTTAATTCAGGAATACGTAAATTCAAATCTTCATCAACTTTAGTTATCGTACCATTAGCTTGAAGGGTCAATGTTTCTAAGATGTTATATTTAGCTATAATTTCAAAACCACTCGCCGTAAACGACTCTTCAATATTATTATATTGATATACAAATCCACCTAAATCCACAAAATCTATAAAATTGTCTTCTTTTCTATTAAAGTAAACCACACTCAAACTCCCTTTATTCTTAATAGAAACCTCGACGCCTGCTTCTATAGTTGCATTCTCTTCTGGTTTTAAATCTGGATTACCATAAACAGGTTCAAACAATTGATATAGAGATGGTGTAATGTATGCCGTACTATAACTGGCAAGTCCCTTTACATATCCAAAGTCTAAATCTTTCCTAAACGATGGGTTGATGCTATACACCAAATGAGAACCGTACTCACTATGATTATTTAACCGGGCACCCGCATTTACATTCAGTCCAAAATCAGACATATAAACTACATTAGCATAAGGATCTACAATCGAGAATTTTGCATCTTCAGGATTAATGTTTTGTTCTAAAAAAGAACTGCCGAAAGGAATTGCAAAACTCTCCATATTATTATCTTGCAAATTTACGCCAAGAATGGTATAAAATGAATCATTAAAATTATACCTATTATATAAATCCATAACTAACGACTCTGAATTAAACTGAGAAGGATAATCCGAACGAATATTACGTTCCATATTGCTATAAGCCGCATTTAAAACAACACTTCCATTTTTATACTTATATTCTGGTGCAATACCAACCCTATATTGATCTGTAATAGACTGATTATCGGCATCTATTAAAGCAAAGCCATCATCAAAATCGGCTTTAAACTTATCAAAACTACCATAAACATCAAATTTAAAGGCTTTTGAAAATTTATAACCTAATTTCAAATTTCCGTTAATGGCATTATACACATCAGATTCAGTTCCATTTTTTACTGCCGAAAACCCATCGGTAAATTGATTCCCGAAACTTGCTAAATAAGAAAACTTATCCAAGGTCCCATTCATTGAAACATTATTATTGAAATTCTTGATGTAATAGTTTGAATCTTCTTGAGTTTTACTGGTTCCAATGTTGCTCTTAGCGTTAATAGCAAATGGTTGTATCGAAGCCTCTTTAAGTCTTATATTTATAACAGCAGTTGCGGCACCTGAACCGTATAGTGTACTTGATGCACCTTTTAAAATTTCTATACTTTCCACTTGATTAACATCCAATAATCTTAAATCATAATCATTGGCAATTTGAGATGGATCAGTAACTGCAATACCATCAATTAGCACTAAAACTTGACGATTTCGACCACCTCTTATATAATAACTCAAATTTTGACCGGCATTACTCTTTGTACCATTAATCTCAACACCAGCAGTAGTATTAATAATTTCTGCAATTGATTTTCCTTGTAACTGCTGGAGTTCTTTTTGCGAAATTTTGGTAATCACTTTACCCGAATTTTCGCGTTTTAAGTTAAATTTTGAATCCGTGACAACCACTTCCTCTAATTGTTCAACATCCGTTGAATCTGTTTGCTTTTGCCCATAGCTCAATGTAGCTACACAGCATAGCACACCTAAAACATTTGTTTTAATGTTCATTTTGATTTTTTGTTTACTCGAGAATAGTATGACAATTCACACCAAAACTTTTATCCCGAAAGTTTGACTTATTTGTTTTGAATGTGGCAGGTCTCCTGACTTGTTTTATGTTAATTACCTTCCCAACTTTTACATCAGTGGTATTTAGAAGTATTAACATCTCATAAAGAGGCACTCATTATCCCGAAATATTAGGAGAGCACAAACTTACAGTTGCGGGAACAGTTCTGGTTTCTCACCAGATTCCCTTTTAATCCCACAAATAGTGGGAACCAAAATTCGTTGCGAATGTAATTATTATACTTGAAAACAAATATTATAATTTATTTTATTTCATGAGTTTATTGACAAAATAAATAAACCCAATCAAAAAATGGCAGATTATTATTCTAGCTACTATATATATTACTAAATTTGAATCGTCCGTATTAACTACGTTATTTGATTCAAAATTAACCTTAATCCATAAAACAAATTGTCAAAATTATTACACATTAATCATCTAAATATAAAACTTAGCATCACTTTAATCGGCCTATTTTTCTTCGTGTTTAGCTGTAAAAAGGAGGTCAAATCTAGTGCTGAAGAATTAACACCAATTTCAACAGGTCTAACCCTTAAATACGCAAAAGGATTTAATATAATCCATTCTGGAAATCATAAAATCCTTGAAGTTTCTAATCCTTGGCCAAAAGCAGAACATAGCTATAAATACTTATTGCTCACCAAAGCGCAAATTGAAAATGATTCTTTGAATAAAGCCAAATACGACGGCATAATTACAATTCCTGTTAAAAAGATTGTAGTAACTTCTACAACGCACATTCCTGCCTTAGAATTGTTAAATAAAGAAAATGCGTTGGTTGGTTTCCCAGGTACTCCTTATATTTCTTCAGAAAAAACGAGAACAAGAATAGATAATGGTTTTGTTCGTGAATTGGGTAAAAATGAAGGCATTAATACTGAAGTTTTATTGGAGCTACAGCCTGATTTAGTTGTTGGGTTTGGTGTTGATGGTACTAGCAAATCACTAAATACAATTAAAAATTCTGGCATTCCTGTAATCTATAATGGAGATTGGGTTGAAAACTCTCCTTTAGCAAAGGCCGAATGGATTAAGTTTTTCGGTGTTATATTTGATAAAAATAAAGAGGCTGAAATTGCATTTAACAAAATTGAAAAAGAATATATAGACGCAAAAAAACTGGCGGCAACTGTTATCAATAAACCCTCTATTTTAAGTGGTGCGATGCATAAAGATATTTGGTATTTACCCAGTGGTACTAGTCCTGAAGCACAAATATTAAAAGACGCCAATGTTAACTACCTTTGGGCGGATACTGTTGCAAGTGGCAGTTTGGCTTTAAGTTTCGAAACGGTGTTTACTAAAGCTAAAACTGCAGACATTTGGCTAAGCCCATCGTATTATCCGAGTTTGGAAACTTTAAAAAAAGCGAACAATCATTACACAAAATTTGATGCTTTTCAAAATAAAAACATGTATACATTTTCTAATACCACAGGAAAAACGGGAGGTGTTTTGTATTACGAGCTCGGCATTGCTCGACCAGATTTGGTGTTAAAAGATATTATAAAAATTTGTCATCCGGAATTGCTAAAAGATTATCAACCTTACTTTTTTAAACCTTTAAATTAATTGCTAAAAACAAATTC
>JAGSHF010000184.1 GCA_023954685.1 Flavobacteriaceae bacterium
CAATTTGCGCCATGCATTCTGTAAGAATTACGCCTGGTGTTATTGGGTTCTTTTTAAAATGTCCTTTATAGAAATCGCTCTCTTTTTTGAATGTGAAATCTCCTGTAATACCTTCCGAAGAAACCACAGTCAATACATCTACAAATAAAAAAGGATGTTGATAAGGCAACAATTCTATGATTTGGTTTGCTGTCATAATTAACTAATATGTTCTCCACCATCAACAGGAATCACGCAACCATTTATCCAGCTAGCTTCATCTTTGCTTAATAGATACACCGCATTTGCAACATCTTCTGGTTGGGTTAAACGTTTAAATGGGTTACGACGTAAACTTTGTTCTTTTATTTTATCATTACCAGGAATCATTCGCAATGAAGCGGTATCTGTAACTCCGGCTTGTAAACAATTAGCTCTTATTCCAAATGGTGCAAACTCTAACGCAATGTTTCTAGTAATGGCTTCTAATGTTACTTTTGCTGCTGATACTGCAGCATAATTTTTCCAAGCTTTAGAATTGCCTTCGCTTGTAAAACTGACAATGCGAGCATCTTCTGCAAATAATTTTGCTTCAAAAAGAGCTTTGGTCCAATCGTATAAACTAATGGCCATAGCATTGATCGTTAAATTAAAATCATCATTTTTTAAAGTTGGTTTATCGTCATCAATCATTGGTTTTAAATTCCCTTTTGCCACACTGTGAACTAATATTCTTATGTTTTCAACACTTTTTAATTCTGAAATAACCTCCTGCCGTTTTTCTTCTTTAAAAGCATCAATATTATACGATTTAAATTGAACCCCTTCTGATTTAATGGCATCAAATTCTAAATTAATTGCATTTTCTTGAGTTCTTGAGTTTCTGTGTATTATACAAATATTCATTCCGTGTTTGGCTAGCTTTTTTGCCGTTGCCAAACCCAATCCTGAAGAGCCTCCTAAAATAAGCGCCCAATAATTTTTATGTTTAAATTCTTTTACCATTCTAATAAAATTCGTTGTGCTGAAAATCCTGGACCAAAGCTCAGCATTAATCCTCTATCTCCTTTTAGTAATTGTTTATCCATAAAGCGTTCTAAAACGTACAAAACTGTAGCGCTACTCATGTTGCCATATAATCTCAGAACCTCTTTAGTATCATCAATGTTTTTGCCTAAAGATCCAAACAAATCTTCAACGGTTTGTACAATTTTCTTCCCTCCAGGATGAAAAATAAGATGATCTACATCTTCAATTGTAATATTATTTCGTTCCAAAAAAGGATGGATAATTTTCGGAAAATGCTCTGAAATAGTTTCTGGAACAGCTTTATCCAAAATCATTTGTAATCCTGTATTCACCAATTTAAAACCCATCATAGTTTCTGCATCATAAAAATGATACATGGCTTCATCAATAATTTTTGGACCATCTTCATCTTCATAGGATGATAAGATAACAGAAGAAGCTCCATCTCCAAAAATAGCAGCACTCACAATATTTACCATAGAAAAATCATTGAGTTGAAACGTGGCTGTTGGCGATTCTACAGCAATAACTGCTGCCCGCTTATTTGGGTTTGCTTTAAGAAAATTCTTCGCGTATATAATTCCTGAAACACCTGCTGCGCAACCCATCTCAGTTACAGGAAGTCTCACAATGTCCTGTTTCATTTTTAGATTGTTAATCAAGTAAGCATCCATCGACGGAATCATAATCCCCGTGCAACTGACGGTAATAATAAAATCGATATCTGTTGGCAGAAGTTTCGCCTTATCTAAAGCTTTAACTAAAGAGCCTTCGGCTAGCTTAACCACTTCTCGAGAATAAATCTCATTCTTTTCTTCAAATGAGGTTTTTAAAAACACGTCTTCAGCATCCATAATTGAATAGCGTTTATCAACTCCTGCATTTTCAAATAGTTTAATTACTTTACGTTGAAAACGCTCTTCTTGTCCAGACATCCAAACGTTTAAATACGGAATAATATCCTTGGTTTCTCTAGTATATTTTGGTAGCTGTTTTGCTACTGCTGTTATTTTTACGCTCATATTATTTATGTGTCAAAATCCATTGAAAACGAAATGCCCATTTCCAGTGTATTTGATAGTTGATATGAAGTTGCTGTGAGATGTCTTCTAGTTCTTTTCTTTTAAAACCTCTCAACACAGAGGTCAATCCATCCTCAACAATTGTTTTATTTTTTATGGTAATACTCAATAACTTAAATAAGTAATAAGCCAGTCTATGACGATGCAAATCATTTATTACGACGCCTAATTTTGCTTTTTCTAAAACGGGTTTTAAGAGTGAGACTAATGCTTCTTCTTTAAAATGGTGCAAAAACAAAGTAGTGAGTACGATGTCATATTTCAATAACTTAAAGTCCTCAGAAAATATATCGATTGCTTTAAATTCTATATTATCATATTCTTTTGAAGATTCTTTAGCATAATTAACCGTGTGCTTATTTGCATCTATTCCCAAAAGCTGAAATTGATATCCTTTTTGTTTACCAAATCGAGACACTTCCCTTAAAATATCGCCTCCACCACATCCTAAATCTACAATCACTATTAACTCTTTTTTTGAATGATTCTTAAGTACTTTTTTAAGCCCATTGAGGGTCACTATATTTCCTCCTAACCATTGATTAATTTTCGCTAGTTTATCCAAAGCGTCATGTAGTATTGGGCCTTGATAATCTAAATCATCCATGATTTCTTCCTTACTACTCCTATATGTGGTGTTTACAAATAAACTCATTCTGCTTTCATAGGTTTACCATGTGTGCGTTTTATGATATGTGACAATAATCCAGGGAACCAATTTAATATCACCATTGACATTTCTGCTAGTTGTTCTTTATTAAATAAAGCAGCTACAAAATGTCCTGTTTTGAGTCGATTTTTAAACGTAGCATTCCATTGTTTATGGTACTGCTGTTCTAGGTCGTGTCGCGTTGCTGTTTTTCCTTGAAGATAAGCAATAATTACATGAGATGCTATTTGCGCACTTCTAATAGCCATGCTCATTCCGTTTCCACATAATGGGTGAATCATACCAGCTGTATCCCCACACATTATAACATGATTCTCCACAGGCTGCTTCGTTTCAAAAGAAATTTGACTAATGGTTAAAGGTGTTTTAAAAACGGGTTCAGTATTTTCGAAAATTGCTTTTAGCTTATTGTTTTTAAAAAGAACTTTTTTCTGAAACGTCTCTATGTCTTTATGTTTTTTAAAAGCTTCAAAATTTGTAATATAACACACATTAATATTACCATCCTCAACTTTAGATACGCCACAATAGCCGCCTTGAAAATTATGAAGCGCTACTAAATCATCCGGAAAATCCCCTTTAACATGTGTTTTTACTGCAAGATAAGGTGATTTCTTTTTAATAAAAGTACGATGCAATTCTACGTCTAAATTAGAGCGTTTTCCAAAAGCTCCAATGGCTATTTTGGAGATAAATTTTTGATTCGTTTTTGTCGTTACGAAAAATTCATCATTTATAAATTTAATATCAATCACATTGTCTTCAATAATTTGGACACCATTTTCTACAGCCTTTTTAGCCATGGCTTCATCCAAACAAAAACGACTAATACCAAATCCTCCCAAGCCTAAATTGACTTTAATCTGTTTGTTCTTTGTTGTGGTTAATTCAAATTTAGAAATCTTTTTTGCTCCTAAATCAAAAACACCAATGTCTAAATAATTCAGATATGGAATGACTTCATTAGAAATATATTCGCCACAAACCTTATGTTTAGGGTAGCTGTTTTTTTCGATTACAACAACACTAAATTTATGTTTCGCTAAATGAATGGCAGATGACAGACCAGCTAAACCACCTCCAATAATAAGCACATCTATTTTTGAAGTTTGTATATTCAAAATAATTATTTTATTTCTGTCAGTTGGAAATTAAATAAAATACGTTTACAATTGTATCTTATCGTAGGTGTTTCAATTATTAAAGATAAGATTAAAACTAGATAACCTCTATAATTTTAAAATTTTGATTTCTGAATTCAATGAGATCTCCAACACTTTTCCCAAGTAGTAATTGACCTATTGGCGTATTTGGTGAAATAGCATAATAATACTCATTGCTTATTTTAAATTGTCCAGCACTAATAGCAATAAAATAATGAGATTGAGAGGTGCGTATAAGACTCCCTAAGCCAATGTATTTGTTTGCTGTTACAATATTAATTTTAGAAAGTATCTCTTTGGTTTTTTGAATTTCGGCAAGCTGATGTCCTGCTTTTTCACGCTCTAGTTGTAACATGGCACGACCTGTTTCGTGTTTATCACCAGCACTGCTCTTGGTTTCAGAAAGTAACGATTCTTGTATTTCGTTAATGGTATTTTTAATGGTGAGAAACCGGTTGTTTACAAATTCTAGGCAGTGGTTATATAACTCTTCTTTTAAAGACATATTAAACTAAGTCAGCTAGTTCTTTACCTACCAAACTACCAATTGCTACACCCATTCCACCAAGTCTCACCCCACAATAAATATTATTTGACACCTGCTTTACAATCGCTTTTTTCTGATTTCCAACACCCATTATACCGCTCCAACAATGCGCTATTTCAAAAGGTGTATTTGGTAAAATTGTTGTTCTCAATATCGTTTCCAATGTGTTTTGAATTAAGGCTGTTTGACTTAATTCTGTAGTTTCTTCGGTTTTAAAATCAAGGTTTCTTCCTCCGCCAAATAGAATTCTATTATCAATATTTCTGAAATAATAATATCCTTTTTCTAAATGAAATGTTCCTTTTATATGTAAATCTTTTATGGGCTTCGTGATCAAAACTTGTGCGCGCGCTGGCTTAACTTTTTCATTCAAAAGTTGTGCCGCAAAACCATTTGTAGCGATCAATAATTTTGAGGTTGAAAATTCAAACAAATTGGTCTTAATCTTAACAGTATTCATATCTTCTGAAAAACGGTTAACGACTATATTATTTAATATTTTAACACCTTGATTCAACGCTAAGGTTGTAAGCGCAAGCATCATCTTTCCAGTATCAATTTGACCTTCAAATTGATTAAAAATATACTCGTGTTGTATACGCTTAAAGTCAAAAATATTAGTTGTTACACTAAAAACATTTGTATCAAAAATAGGCTTTAATAAGGTGTTTATCGTTTCTCTTTGCGCAAGACATTCATCAAATAAACCTTTGTCTTTTTCGGTAAACAATTCATAACCTCCGCATTGCTGATAGTCAATTATTTCGTCTCCTAAAGTTTTTCTTAATAAGTCTAACCCATTTGTGCGTTTTGAAACCAATTCAAGAACTTCTTCTTCTGTGTGTGACTTTAAATCATCCAAAATCTCGCTTAGGCTTCCAAAACATGCAAAACCTGCGTTTTTAGTACTTGCTCCTTGTGGCAATACCCCTCTTTCCAAAACCAATATATTAGCTTTAGGAAAGCGTTTTTTAAGATTAAGCGCTGTATTTAAACCTACTATTCCACTTCCAACAATGGTATAATCTACGTTGGTTAACCATGATTTTAGTTCCCAATATGATAAATTCATTTTACTAAAATACTGCTTTTGTATCAAGAATGGAAGTGACGTTGGTGATGTTAACATATAAAAAAAACTCCGAAAATAATTTTCGGAGTTTTTAATTTATTCTTGTTCTTCTGATTTCATTTCAAAATCTTCCATGAATTTCGTGGTATAATTACCAGCCAAATAATCTGGATGATCCATAAGTTGTCTATGAAACGGAATGGTCGTTTTAATACCTTCAATAACAAACTCATCTAAGGCACGTTTCATTTTATTGATAGCTTCTTCACGTGTTTGTGCTGTTGTTATCAATTTAGCGATCATTGAGTCATAATTAGGCGGAATGATATACCCAGCATAAACATGCGTATCTAAGCGTACGCCATGCCCTCCTGGAGCATGCAAAGTGGTAATTCGGCCTGGTGAAGGTCTAAAATCATTATAAGGATCTTCAGCATTAATTCTACATTCAATAGAATGCAAATTTGGCGTATAGTTCTTCCCAGAAATTGGAATACCAGCAGCTACCATAATTTGTTCACGAATCAAATCAAAGTCAATTACTTGTTCTGTAATTGGGTGCTCAACTTGAATACGCGTATTCATTTCCATGAAATAAAAATTACGGTGCTTATCAACTAAAAATTCAACCGTTCCAGCACCTTCATACTTAATATATTCTGAAGCTTTTACAGCAGCCTCACCCATTTTCTTACGCAAAGCGTTTGTCATAAATGGA
>JAGSHF010000195.1 GCA_023954685.1 Flavobacteriaceae bacterium
ATATCAAATTATGGAACAAACACAACACGATATAGACCATCCAATAAGTTTTCCGGAAGGGGCCTATTTAAAATGTGGATATTATAATTTAGTGTAAAGCGTGGCTACTGGTTTTTTAGTTCTATCACACTTCTCAAATAATTTCAATAAAAAACTCAAATTTTAAATGATGACAAAAAAAAGTAGGCTACTTGAGAAAGCAGCCTACCAGTGAATAATAGGTTAAATACCTATTGGTTTATTTTGAGCACATTACTCTTAATTGCCCATAAGTGCAAAAAACTTATTGATATTTGGTAAAATAACAATACGCGTTCTTCTGTTTTTAGAACGATTGTCTCTAGTATCATTTTCTGCTATAGGATCATAACTACTTCTTCCTGAAGCAATCAATTTTTCTGGAGCTACGTTATATTTATTTTGTAATTTTCTTACAACTGAAGTCGCACGAAGTACACTTAGATCCCAGTTATCTCTAATTTTATCTGTTCTAATTGATTGTGCATCAGTATGCCCTTCAACCATGACTTCTAAACTTGGTTCAGAATTAATAACGTCTGCTAATTTTTGTAAAATTTTATCAGCCTTATTACTAATTACATAACTTCCTGAATTGAATAACATTTTATCAGAAATTGAAATCATGACTACCGTTTCATCAATATTAATAGCGATGTCTTCATCTTCATTTAAGCTGCTTGTATCCAGTGATTTTTGAAGGTTATATGATACCGCTAAATTCATAGAATCTTTAAGCGTTTTTGCTTGTGCTAGTTCTTCTTGATCCACTTGTTTTAAAGTTTCACGCATTGCTTTTTTTGTCTCATTAGAGATTACGGCAACGTCACCAACAGTTTCAAATTTAATGTCATTCTCAACCTTAAGGTTTACATTTTCATCAGATAATGAGCTTATCTTAGTATTGTAATCATCAACTCGTGCTTGAATAGCGCTAAATTTAGCTTCAAGGTCTTCTTTTTCGACTTGAGTTTTTTGAAGTTCACTTTTTATTGCACTGTTTTCTGTTTCAAGAGCAACGTACTTTTTTTTAGATACACATGAGATTACTGTTGCAGATGCAACCAGTATTAACACAAATTTTTTCATAAGATTGGTTTTTCTATTTGCCTTATTTACGCGGAGATAGGAAAAATAGATGTCGCGGCTCTCGTTTTTTTTAAATATTTGAAATAATGTTTAGATTAGATAAAATCATAGTTCTAAATTCAATTAGAAAAATGTATTTTAGTTTTTATATTCAATAAAAAAATGGAAGAAAATTCAGATAAAACTATAAAATTCATTCATTTATTGCTCCCTATTATTGTTCTCGGATTACTTATTGTTTATGGCTTAATTCTGATGCCTCGTGTTTTCAATAAGCCAGCCTTTCCTTTAGAAATCGTATTCCTATTAGCGACCGTTTTTTCAGTAGGGCATCTAATGTTTATTGGTTTTAAATGGAAAACCATTCAGGATGCTATAGTTTACAAGTTATCCAAAGGGTTTCCCGCAGTACTCATCTTATTTGCTATTGGATTGGTAATAGGGACTTGGATTATAAGTGGCACCATTCCCATGCTTATTTATTACGGCATAAAATTGATTGATCCTACTTATATGTATGTGTTGGCTTTTATCATACCCGTAATATTTTCTACATTAACAGGAACGTCTTGGGGATCCGTAGGTACTATTGGTACTGTAATAATAGGTATAGCTGCAACTGCTGATGCCAATTTAGGCATCACCGCTGGGGCAATAATTGGCGGCGCCTATTTTGGTGATAAAATGTCGCCATTATCAGATACAACAAATTTGGCATCTCTCGCTGTAGATGTGCCTTTGTATGATCATATTCGTTCTATGATGTATACTACTTTGCCTTCTGCAATTATTTCCATGATCTTGTTTTTCATACTAGGGTTTGTATATCCACCTACTACTAATACAGCGCAGGTAGTAGAAACGGCATCTACTATAGAGGCCTTAGAAGCCATGTTTAATTTCAATTTATTTCTTTTTATACCACCATTAATTGTATTGTACGGCTCCATAAAACGAAAGGCTACATTACCCACCTTATTAGCGTCTTCTATTGTGGCCTGTATTTTGGCATTATTATTTCAGAATTTCGGAATTACGAATGTTATGGAAACCCTTAAAGGAGGTTTTAATACGGATATGGTAATTTGGATGACAGATATTCCTGAGCAATTGAATGAATTATTCAACAGAGGAGGACTTTATGAATTAAATGAAGTTATTGTTTTTACCCTGATGGCCCTCACGTTTATTGGTACTTTAGATGTCACTGATGCTATGCCTAAAATTGTAAATAGAATCTTTTCATTTACAAAAACCAAAACCGCTGTAATATTGGCATCATTGGTCTCAACGGCATTTACAAATGCAATAACGTCTAATCAAAGTGCCACAAGTTTCATTATAGGTGATGCCTTTAAAAAGCGTTATGATAAGTTTGGTATTTCTAGAAAAGTACTTTCGCGATCTATTGAAGACTATGGTACTATGATAGAAAGTATCATTCCTTGGCATGCCACTTCATTGTTTATGGTAGCCACCTTAGGTGTATCCTTTGCAGACTATTGGCATTGGCAATTATTATCATTAATTAATATTATTATAGCACCATTAATTGCCATTTTAGGCATTGGTTGTTTTTATAAAAAAAAGAAAAAAAGTGATGAGTAAACCTATAAAACCAGCAACATTATTAGCCCATGATCAGAACAATAATGACGTATATCACGGTGCGGTAGTACCCCCAATTTTTCAGAATTCCTTATTTACTTTTGAGAGTTGGGAAGCCATTGATGCAGCTTTTGAAAACAGGGCAGAAAGTTATATATATTCTAGAGGTAAGAATCCAACAGTACAGCTTGTGGAGGAGAAATTGGCACAATTAGCTTGTGGCGAAAAAGCACAGTTATTTCCCTCAGGAATGGCTGCGATAACCGCTGCTTGTTTGCATGTATTAACCCCAAACAGTCACGTTATTGCTATTAAAAACATGTATGGACCAGCGAATAATCTTTTGGTGAATTATTTGGCTAAAAAAATGAATATTGAAACGACGTTTGTTTCTGGAAATTCCTTAGATGAAATTAACTCGGCGATTAAAAAAAACACAAAACTCATCTATTTAGAAAGCCCATCATCCGCGGTTTTTTCTTTACAAGATATTACCGCTATAACCACACTAGCAAAACAAAACGGTATAAAAACAATTATTGATAATACCTGGGCCACGCCAATTTTTCAAAAGCCTTTGACCATGGGCGTAGATCTTGAAGTACATTCGTGCTCAAAATACTTAGGTGGACATAGTGATATTATTGGTGGTGTCGTCATTGGAAATGAGCGTGATATTCAATCTATTTTTCATAATGAATATGAGCTTTTGGGATCTAAAACGGCACCAATGGAAGGGTGGTTACTATTGCGCAGTTTAAGAACCCTAACGGTAAGATTGAAACAGCACCAAGAGAGTGCCTTAAAAGTGGCCAATTATCTAGAAAATCACGAGAAGATAGCCCATGTAAATTATCCTGGATTAGAAAGCCACTCACAACACGACTTGGCAAAGAAACAAATGCAAGGCTTTACTGGGTTGTTATCGTTTCAATTAAACATCACCCAAATTGATAAGATTAAAACTTTTGTAAATACGTTGAATTTGTTTCAAATAGGCGTGAGTTGGGGTGGTCATGAAAGTTTGATCTATGTGCCAGCAATAAGTTATTTAAAAGAATTGAGTCAAGAGCAGTTTACTAATATGGGCATTTCTCTGGGTGATGTTAGGATATCTGTTGGTTTAGAAAATGTTGATGATTTGATTGAAGATTTGAATACAGCATTGCTGACCATATAGCATCGTTTCATCCTAAAAACACAATACTAAATTTATGATTTTAATTCAATCAAAGCGGTTTTATATACTTGTTGTCTCTTTTTTATTAGGCAATATTTTAATTGCTCAAACTAAAAAATTCCAAGGCCAACCACCAATAACCATTGTTTCAACTCAATCTAAACCAGTACAAGAGCAGTGGAAAGGTGTTTTTAGTTTTAAAGAGGGTGACGTGTATTTTTCTAATAATTTTGATGGCGGCCGATTAAATGGTCTTATTAAAAATAATGATAGTACGTATACGGCATTAATTACTTCGGAGAACACCCCTATAAATATGAGTCCTTGGTATGCTTTTAAAATTTGGAGTAAGCGCAATCAAATCATAAATTTAGTATTAACGTATCAAGAGAACGCAAAGCATAGATATTATCCTAAGCAAAGTAATGATGGTTTACACTGGCAACAAATAGATTCAACTCAATATATTGAGTATGAAAAAGGCGATGAAGATTTTGGTTACAATTCGTTACCCGTAAAAATTAAAATGCGTTTAAAGGTAGACCAAGACACCTTGTGGGTGGCAAGTCAAGAATTGCAAACTTCAAAACACGTTTCAGATTGGTCTGATGGGCTTGTAAAAGAAAAATTCATTGATAAAAAAGAGATTGGTAGAAGTAGAGCCGGCCGACCAATAGAGGTCATTACTATTGGAAAAAAGAAGGTTAAGCGTATGGTTATGGTTATTTCAAGACAACACCCTCCTGAAGTTACTGGGTATTTGGCTATGAAATCATTTGTGGAGACTATTACAGGAAACACTAAGCTTGCCAAACGATTTAGACGAAAGTATACTACTCATGTAGTGCCATTAATGAATCCGGATGGCGTAGATAATGGGCATTGGCGCCATAATGCTGGGGGTATTGATTTGAATAGAGATTGGGAGCAATTCAATCACCCAGAAACGCGAGCTGTAAGAGATTTTATGGATAGGCGTAAACAAGAAACAAAAGGGACGTTTTATTTTGCGATTGATTTTCATTCCACTTGGGATGATATTTATTATACTTTAGGCACCGAACTTAAAGGTAATATGCCAGGTTTAGTGCCGGATTGGTTGAATGCTATGAAAGGCGAAATGAAAGGGTATGACCCCAATATTAGACCGAGTAGCAAAATACACCCTACGGCAGTATCACGAAACTATTTTTTTGCTGCACATGGTGCTGAGTCTTTAGTCTTTGAAATTGGTGATAATACAGACCGGGAATTTATTAAAGAAAAAGGCCGTATTGGTGCCGAGAATTTAATGCGATTAATGCTAGAACGCTTATAGAAACGAGTTAAAATTAATATCGTAGCTAGGTTCTTTTGAAGTATTTAAGAGAATTTTAAGGCACAGATATTTACAATTTTAATATCTTGTTGACATGAAGCATTTTACAAAAATATTGATAGCGGTTATTATGCCCATGTTGAGTTATGCTCAGTATGCAACATACGACTGGGAAGAGCGTGATACTTGGATGGATACTGCCGCAATTTTTAAAACAGCAGGTATAGAAAAAGGTGATTTTGTTGCTGATATTGGTTGTCATGAAGGCTATTTAAGCATTCGTTTGGCTAATGCTGTTGGCAATGATGGTCGTGTTTATGCTGTTGATGTTAGAGATGACCGATTAGCAACTTTAAGTGACAATATAAAAGAACGACAATTAGAAAATATCAACGTCATTCTTGGTGATTATGATGATCCAAAATTACCCACTGAAACTTTGGATGTCGTTTTTATCATGGATACTTATCATGAAATCACGGATTACATGCGTGTTCTAAACCATGTAAAAAAAGCTTTAAAACCAGGAGGTAAAGTGGTTATCATTGAAAAGTTGAAGTCAAGAATCAAAGGAAAATCACGTGAAGCACAAACAGATGCTCACAGCTTAAGCATTCCTTATGTTAAAGATGAGCTTGAAAGCATAGGG
>JAGSHF010000158.1 GCA_023954685.1 Flavobacteriaceae bacterium
GGTTAATTTTAGGATACGTTCAGTTGTTGTGGTTTTACCAGCATCAACGTGAGCGAAGATACCAATGTTTCTGTATTTGGATAAATCTGCCATTACTTTACTCTATTTAATTTCTACTAAAAAAAGTGGAATTGATGAAAATTTGCGCGGGAGTATACCATTCTTAGATGCGATCAACAAAAGAAAATAAAATAAAATACGTAATTGAAGTATCAATATGGATTATTAGATTATATATCTTTGAATTTTCTATTTTAATATTCTATTTAAAATCAAATGGTGCTTGATAATCGTCATTAGGTAAATCAAAACAAGCATTCATTTGTTTTGCGTATCTAAACTGGAATGGACATGGGTCAATATCAAGTTGACGCAGCATATCACCGTACGGACCATCACCAATCGTTAATACTTCTGGGTCATGGCTTTTTGTTTGCCATAATTTATTCAAAGATTTATTTACCGTAAAAGTCGCTTTGAAATTTGTTGTGCTTTGTTTTAATTGACCATCTAGTTGGCTGTATAAATTTGATTGAACATTAAACTTAGTTTCTTTACCTTCAGTTGGAACAGATAAAGAAAAATAGTCATTTCCAGATTCATCGGTCGCAATAGTTTTAGCGATACCACTATTTATACTGATATTAATTTCATTAACTACTTTAGGTAATCCCCAAATTTTTTGTCCCCGTATTTGATTTTCTAGAGAAGTTACTGGCATATGAAAAACATAATACCCGAAATTATTAAAACAGCGCTCCATTACCATGGGTAAAACAGGAACGTTAATTGTTGGATTAATCATGACAGGGATAGTCATAGCAATTTCATTATAAGGATTTACCCCAAGTACTCGCTTATATTCATAACAAGAGAATACCACTAGTGCACGACCTTTAGGCATTGCCACAGGTTTCATTTTATCGTGTGGTAACATGGCTTGAGCTTTATCATAATCACATAGAAATACGCCTATTGAGCATGTAGCATCACCATAAAATGTAGGAAATAAGTAGTTTTTATTAATGTCTTTATTTAATTGCAATGGTTGATCAGCACAGCGTAAATGAAATTGCTGAAAAAACTCGTCAGTAAACTCTTTTTGATTTGCCAATAAATTTGCAGGGATAGTTTTCGTAGGTTTCATAGGGTAATAGCTAAACTTAATAGGTTAGGCTTTATTGTTCAATAATGTGACAGTTATTAATATAGTAAAAATTGCCTAATAAAAATAAAATAAATAAATGCGACGATTTATAGACGTTAATTGTTTACTTATATATACGGACATAGAAAGGATAACTTTTGGAAAATTGGGATGAAGGAATCATTGATGAAATGAAGCAAGGAAATGCTATTGCATTTGAACGTTGCTATCGCATTATTTCCCCTCAAATATTCACTGTTATTTATAAAGTTTGCCGTAATCATGAAACGGCACAAGAACTATTGCAAGATACCTTTATTGATATCTTCGAATCGCTTTATTGTTACACGAGCAAACAGTCTTTTCTTGCTTGGGCAAAAAGGATTGCTTTTAACAACACCCTTAATTTCATCAAACGTAATAGTCGAATGGTATTGATGGAAGAGTTACCGCAAGAAAGCTTTGAAATTGAATGTGACTTAACTAAACAGCTCATAGACAGCCAATTAATAGAGTCATTATTAGCAAAAGTGACCGAGGTGGAACGACTAATACTATGGCTGTTTATAGTTGAACAATACAACCATGAAGAAATAGCCGTTTTGGTTTCAAAAACTCCGAGTTATTCTAAATCAATCGTTTCTAGAGCGTTAAAAAGAATACGTTTACTTCAAGAGGTAAAAGATCATGCATATAAATAGTGATCGTTTAATAGAATCATTAACTGAAGTTGAATTGATGCATATAAACAATTGTACTCAGTGTGCGATGGAAAGGCAGAAACTTGTAGCATTAAAAATTTCAGCTAATCAAATCAATGTTGAAAAACCACCTAATTTAGCTTGGGAAAATATTGCTAAATCGTTACCTGTTGATAAGAAAAAAAACAATAGGATAAAAGAAATTGTGTATGCCTGTGCTGCGTCATTTTTTATGGTTTCTGTAGGATGGTTGATGTGGAGTAATTACCAATTACAAGGAAAACTTGAGCAGGTGTTATTTGCCAATCAACATTTAGAGCTTCAGTTAAAGCATGAACAACACCCTTCTTTTTATCAAGCTAAACTGCTTAGTCAAATTAATCAGTTAGAGCATAAGTTAATCAAGGCTCAAAATGAAAAAGAGAAGCTTAGTTTATTAAATACCCGATATAAATTAATGAAAAAAATGGTAGATAATCAAAAAGGAATTAACCGTGAATACTCAATTTAAACAATTAATCTTTATTTTTATCTGCGTCTTTTCATCGATAAGTGCCGCCAATGATTGTCAGGTAATTTACATGGAAAATAATCCAGATTCTAATACGATTATGGAAGTTATAGCTGTAAATGGTCATGCCTACCCCAGTGGGGTTTTAGATACAAACGAAGTAAGAAAAATCATTGAAGGGAAATATGCCTATAAACTTAATCAAGGGGAACATACATTAATAGTAAGAGTTTGGGAGCGAGATTTTTATATTAATCTACATGATTCACGAAGGTTTCGATCGATAAAAAAGAGAAGTAATCCAACGAGCTTTCGGTTATTAAATGCATATAAAGAAAATAATTATTACAATAATCATTCAAGTGGCGTCAAATATAAGCGCAACCAGGAACTCTTATCTGAAGTGATAAAAGAGTACCCAATAAATGTGAAAATTAGCAATAATGGCGTATATCGACTCAATTCTACAAACATAGACGGTAAAATAAAATTTTCGCTAACGTTAGAACAACAACCAGAGTGTTCATTTCAAAAAAATGTTAACTATAGAGCAGAATACCACACTGTTACTGAAGAGCTTCCGTCCGCATTAGAAAACCGTCTAAATAATTTAATGTATCTTTTAGAAAAACATTACAAAAAGTCAGGCTTACCAACAAGTAATATAATATCTGCAGGCTTTTACCAATATTTTGGTGCGGTTTTAAGTAAACAGAAAATTAAATCAGATGCTTATCAGGTGTTGTCAGTTCAACCTTTTTCATTAGCGTATCGAATGGGATTAGTAAGTGGTGATTATATAACCTCTTTTGGTGACAAAAGAGTTAATGGTGAGTATGAAAAAGCCAATTTGGTATTAATGGATTACTTAAGATCAATTGAACAAAACAGTGATGTCAAATTAACTATTTTGAGAAATGAGAAGCAACGTTTATTAACTCATGCGTTTGTAACACCGATTATTCCACAAACTAGTTATGAAATTATGCCTACAGCTTATTCAGATGATAAAGCAGAAATTGCTACGGCATCATTAACCCAAAATATCGCTATGCCGATTGAGTTGTCATTTGTATATGACCAATTAATGTTAGAAATTAAACAACACTTTAAAAATGAGTTAATTAAAAACAATATTGAAATCATTCGTCCAGCAAATAAATCTAAAAAATATGGTTTACAGGGGCAAATCGTTAAAAATAATGAAATTGATTCTTTATTAGTGACATATATTGATAGTGGTTCAAGTGCAGAAAAAATGGGCTTAGAAACTGATGATATTATCCAAGCCATAAATGGCAGAGGGATAGAAAACTCTTTTAAACCTTTTAGTGCAGTCATACAGTCATTAGAAGAAGGTGATATTCATACTATTGAAATTACCAGGGCAGGAAAAAAATTAATACTTGAAGGTAAATATAATACGGAAGTAACCCCTGCATATTCCTTGAGAATAATGTCACTTGAAAAAATGGCCAAATTAAGACAAAAATTGAAACGACCACGAAGGTTTGCAAAATTTAAAAGTAATGATCCATTTTCAAACCTTCACTCTGAGAATAATAGCGGTTATCAAAGAGATTTAGAAAGCAGGTCTAGTTCAAATTTCAGAAATGGAATAGGGCCAAGAGGTAAAAATAACTCAAAAAGTAATAATTAAAGAATATAGTTAAATATATTCCCTATTCAAAGGTCATAGATAGCACTGTTATTTATGACTTTTCTACTATTCATTTTTGAATTAATCATTAAATTTTTAAAATACTTGTAACCTTATTCACGCATTAGTTGTTTAATATATAAAAGGATAAACGTAAGAGATGACATGATCTGGGATGATAAATTAACAAAAAGGATTATTCAGGGAGATAAAGTAGCTTTTGAGCTTTGTTACCGACAGCTTTCACCTTATGTATACAATGCTATTTTTAAAATTTGTCAAGATAAAGAGCTCTCTAATGATTTATTGCAAGAGACATTCTTAACGGCCTATCAAAAATCAAATGAACTTAAACCTGACACTCATCTGCTAGCTTGGTTAAAGCGAGTAGCTTTTAACAAAACTATAAATTCGATTAAGCGATTAAATAAGTTTGATGATGTAAATGTTGAACAAACAATTGACCCTAGTTGTTCAATAACTCAATCAGTAGAAAATGAACAATTATTTTTAATCGTTTTATCAAAAGTGTCAAAAATGGAACGTTTTATTCTTTGGTTATATTTTGTTGAACAATATAAACATCATGAAATAGCAGAGTTAATTGATAAATCAACAAGTTACTCTAAAGTCGTTGTCTCTAGAACAATTACCTCAATCAAAAAGTTACCCATTATAAACGAGGTTTCATATGGATAATAAAATTACAACAGGCTCAACTAACTCTTATGGTGTAAATGAATCTGAAATAGAAAACACATTAATGCACCAAGCAAAAAAAGAGTTAGAGCCAAATAAGCAAATTCAGCCTCCAGAAGAACTATGGCAAAAGATAAACAGCCAAATAAAGATGATAGATAATGAAGATAAAGCAAGTAGCTTTTCCATTAAAAGAAAGCTTTCTATTGGTGTTTTTTCTACGGCAGCATCACTGTTTTTAGTCAGTATGGTTTGGTTAATGTGGAGTAATCACCAACTTCAAAATCAATTGAAACAGGTGATTATTACAAACCAATATTTAGAACTGCAGTTAGAAAAAGAAAATACCCCTTCTTATTATCAAACAAAATTAATCACTCAAATAAGAGAGCTAGAAAATGAGTTACTTTTTTCACACGACGACAAAGAAATGTTATCACTTTTGATTGCTAGAAAAAAAATAATGCAAAAAATTGTTGAACTTCAAAAGGAAGAAAATCATGAATATTCGATCTAGCACTAAACTTTTATTAATAATTATATTGACTCATTTTTCAACAGAATCACAAGCAACAAAATGCAGTTCTGTTAAATTTGAAACTGAATTAAATTCTAATAAAATTGTTGAACTTTTGTATGTTGGAACAAAAAAGCTGAATAAGAATAATAAAAGTAACAATGACGCAAAAGAAATATTTTACGGAGAAAAAACGCACTTATTCAAACCAGGTAATTATTCTTTATTGGTAAGAGTTTGGGATAAGTTATTTTATGAAAGTGTTTTTCAAAAATATATCCATAATAGTTTTAATATGCCTTTTGAACATGACCTAAAATATCGAAAAGCAAAAATTGCCTTCTTGGAAAATACTAACCTAGCAGTTTCTAAGAAAATAAGTTATCGAGAGTTTAGAAAAAAAGAAAAGTTTTACGTTGATTATACTCAATCGATACCACTGAATGTTGAGATTGACAATAATTCATCTTATTCTTTTAAGCTTAATGAAAATACTAAAACCTTCACTACTGTAATAAAAGCCAAAACTAGCTCTAATTGTTCTAGTCAGAATAAGGTATTTGATAATTCGCAGGTCTTTAAGAAAATGACTGATGATTTACCTCCTACTCTAGAATTCAGACTTAAAGAGATAATGGATGCTTTAGACGATTTTCGAAATAAACATGCAATATCACAACATAATCTAACTTACGCAAAAACTTACCCATATTTTGGAGCAATTCTAAGTAATAAAAATTCTCAACTCAAAGGTTATTCCGTTATTTCAGTTCAACCTTATTCATTGGCATATAAAATGGGGTTACTTAGCGGTGATACCATTATATCAATGGGAAACAATGCAATTAATGATTTGCTTAATGGAAATGAAGCGTTAGCTAAATATTTGGCTACAATCGAGCTTAATCATAAAATTGAAATAGATGTTCAGCGTAGTGATAAAAGAATCACACTGTCACAAAAATATGTTACTACCACTGTTCCACTAAGCATTTATTCCACAGATGTAAAAGGTGAGGGTAAAATAAATACTCTTACACAAAAATATGAAATACCAGATTTACTCGAATTTGAGTATGAGCAAATATTACTAGCGCTTAAAAATCACTATAAAAGACAATTAAAAAAATCAAATATTGAAATTAGTCGAGAAGCTTCATTATCAAAGAAATATGGTATAAAAGGAAAAGTTGTAGAACTTGCAGGAATAAATACTTTCAGAGTAACAGATGTTTCGTCTAAATCTACAGCAGGTAATATGGGTATTAAAGTTAATGATATGATTTTATCAATTGCGGGTAGTGATATTAACAATAAGCGTTTACCTTTTGGTAAAGCAATAAATGATTTAGTTGAAGGTCAAGAACATCAAGTAAAACTCATAAGAAATAATATTAACATTGTTTTGAATGGAAGTTTTATCTCTCATCTAAGACCAGCTTTTAGTCTTAAAATAGTTTCCCCTAATAAATATATAAATAGTAGGCTGAATAAATATAATAGTAAAACTTACCAAAGGGATTATCGAGATATGAACTTTGGGGGACAAAACAAAAGTATTCAACGCAGCACTCCTAGGTACTCTGGATCATCAAAAGAATCTGGAGATCAATAGAGTATTAAAGTTTATAAGTGTTTGGTGTGTACTTTAAGTAAGTAATTTATTGATTAATTTTATTGTAGGTGGAGTTATAGTTGTATTTTTAACTTCTTTATGTATAATACGCGCTCACGTTTGGCTTGCCATCGTGACACAGTTAAGTTGCTTCGTAAGAATTTAACTCATTACAGCAACCCCGATTTGGGGTTGAATGTTATTTAGCGATACTCCCCCCTTCTCATTAAGAAGGTGATGGGCAGTATTTTGTTCGTTCTTTAAAATTGGGGATTTGTCTTCATGTCAAATCAAAGAATTCGCATTCGTTTGAAAGCGTTCGATCATCGTTTGATTGATCAATCTACAGCAGAAATCGTTGATACTGCAAAACGTACTGGCGCACAGGTTCGTGGTCCTATTCCACTTCCTACACGCAAAGAACGTTTCACTATCTTGACTTCTCCGCACGTTAACAA
>JAGSHF010000219.1 GCA_023954685.1 Flavobacteriaceae bacterium
AAGAACTCATTGAATTATGTAAGGTCGTAGGTGAATTTGACGGCATGTATATTTCTCATATGCGTAGCGAAGGCAATCGTTTATTAGAAAGTATTGATGAGCTAATGCACATTGCCAAAGAAGCTGACATTAGTGCAGAAATTTACCATCTAAAAATGAGTGGAAAAGATAATTGGAGTAAATATGATGAGGTGGTTAAAAAGATCGATTCAGCAAGAGCTTCGGGATTACAAATTACAACAGATATGTACACTTATGTTGCTGGGGCAACGGGATTAGATGCTTCTATGCCTCCATGGGTACAAGAAGGTGGCTATGAAAAATGGTCTGAACGCTTACAAGATCCAGAAATTCGTAAAAGAGTTTTAAAAGAAATGAGAACTCCAACAGATGAGTGGGAAAACTTAATGTATGCTGCTGGGATTCCTGATAATTTATTACTGGTTGGTTTTGAAAATGATAGTTTAAGACACTATACGGGAAAAACTTTAGCTGAAATTGCAATAATTCATGGTAAATCTCCCGAAGAAACCGCCATGGATTTAGTCATTGCAGATGGTAGTCGTGTGGGTACGGTTTACTTTTTAATGACTGAAGACAATGTAAAAAAACAAATCGCACTCCCTTATATGAGCTTTGGCTCAGATGCTGGATCCATGGCTCCAGAAGGTGTGTTTTTAAATTCAAGTAGCCATCCTAGAGCTTATGGTAATTTTTCTAGAGTTTTGGGAAAATATGTTCGTGATGAACAAGTTATTTCTCTTGAAGAGGCCATTAGAAAACTTACCTTCTTACCCGCTTCAAACTTAAAAATTAAAAAAAGAGGAAGCTTAAGTGAAGGCTATTTTGCCGATATAGCTATTTTCAACCCTGATACCATTCAAGATCACGCCACTTTTGCCGAACCTCATCAATTAGCATCAGGTATGATTCATGTTTTTGTTAATGGTGAACACGTATTAAAAGATGGAAAACATACTGGTGCAACTCCAGGGCAAGTTGTAAGAGGTCCTGGTTATAAAGGAAATTAATGACTATAGAAATTTATCAAATCGACGCGTTTACAAACACTTTATTTGGAGGCAATCCGGCTGCGGTATGCCCATTAAAGGAATGGCTTCCGGATGCTCTACTACTAAATATTGCCAAAGAAAATAATTTAGCAGAAACCGCGTACTTTATCCATAAACATGATAATGTATTTCATTTAAAATGGTTTACACCTGAAATTGAAATTGATCTTTGTGGGCATGCTACATTGGCTTCGGCCTATGTCATTCTAAACTGTTTAGATTATGATTTCAATAACGTCATTTTTCAAACGATGAGTGGCGAACTAAAAGTTTTCAAAAAGGGAAGTTATTTAGAAATGGATTTACCATCTCGCCCACCAGAAGTTTCAACTCTGCCAAAAATTATTCAAACATCGCTAAGTAAACAACCCTTAGAGATTTACAAATCACGAGATTTTGTATTGGTATATGAATCGGAAAATGATATTAAAAATTTAAAGGTAAGTGCTTCCATATTGGAGTCCATTGATCTAAGTCCAGGCGGAATTATTATTACTGCCAAAGGCGATCAATCAGATTTTGTTTCTCGTTTTTTCACACCCGGAGCTGCAGTATTTGAAGATCCCGTAACCGGTTCGGCACATTGTACGTTAGTCCCCTTTTGGGCAAAACGCTTAAATAAAAATGAATTACATGCGATCCAAATTTCCTCCCGAAGGGGCGAATTGTTTTGTAAACTTTCAAATAATCGGGTTTTCATCAAAGGTCAAGCAGTAAAATACCTTCATGGTGAAATAGAAATTTAGTTCACCGGGAAATCAAAATATGTATTAGGAAAGGGTTCTCCTTTTAAAGTGAAATGCCACCATTCATTGGCATAATTTCTAAAACCATGTTTAGCCATTATTTTTTGCAGTAGCATTCTATTAGCCAGCTGATCTTTAGATAAATTTGTATTATTCACCCAAGATTCTTTACCAAAAAAATCATAAGGGCTTCCCATATCTAGAGGTTCTCCGTTTCTTAGATCAACCAGAGTTATATCTAATGTACTACCTCTAGTATGTCCTGATTTAGAGGCGATATAACCTTCTTCAAACAAATGCTGTTTTAAAACCAAAGGATAAAATTCTTGCTTCTGAATGGTATCATTCAAATCTTTTGCCCAACGCACAAAATGATTCACTGCCGTTTGTGGCCGATAACTATCATAAATTAAAACGGACAAATTATTAGATGCCAGTTCTTTTTGAACAGCTTTCAATGCCAATGCCGCCTGTTTAGATAAAATAGCACGTTCATTATGATAACCGTCAATACGTTTACCAATAAAATTATGGTTTCCATAATATCGTAGTTCAACTTTTATTGACGGAATAATATCTTTTACGTACACAAAACCTTTGGGTAATTGCGCCGCAATAGATAGTGATAGAAAGGCAAATAAAATAACCAGATTATATTTCATAATATGACTTATAACGCTAATTTAGAGAAATAATTTGTACAACAAATTGTCAATTATAGAATTCTATGCAAAAGGGCTATAATTTAAAGTTAAAAGATGCTGATGTTTGGTACTATCCAAACGTTTTCTCTGAACAAGAAAGTCTTCTTTTTTTTAATACACTTAAAGTGGACGTAAAGTGGCAACAAGATAAGATTACTGTATTTGGGAAAACATATGATCAACCAAGATTAACAGCACTATATGCCAACAATTCGATGCCTTATTCTTATTCAAAAATTAAAATGCAGCCCCACACCTTTAGTGCAGATCTCTTAAACATTAAACAAAAGGTTGAGTCAATTTGCAAAGTAGAATTTACATCATGCCTTTTAAATTTTTATCGATCAGGTTTAGATAGTAATGGGTGGCATGCAGATAACGAAAAAGAACTTGGTAAACACCCTATAATTGCTTCAGTGAGTTTAGGGGCTCCTCGTGTTTTTCATTTAAAACACCGAAAAGATAAAAGCTTAAAACATAAACTCACATTAGAGCCTGGAAGTTTGCTTTTAATGCAAGGCCAAACACAACATAATTGGCTGCATCAAATACCTAAAACGAAAAAGAGAATTGGGGAGCGAATTAATTTGACCTTCAGAATAATAAAATAAAAAGCCGAGTTCCCTCAAACTCGGCTTTTCTAATTTGCTTTTTTATTATGTATAGATTTAGGGTCTCTAATTCCACAGCATAATGCAAATATTAATTAATTAATCCATTGAACTAAAAACTAAATTTTAGTACACTTCAAAAGTAATAGAATATTTGAATGCATCGACAAAAAACAATAATTAATCGATGAAATACATCTTTTTTTAACATTTAACGACGTAATAAAGTTTTTTATCGATGAAATACACATGGCGCCAAAAACAACTTCTCGATAATAATGGGCCATAAATGATTGAAAAGGCAAAAAGCACCATCCAAAATTGAACAATGCTTTTTACAACTAACCAACCAAAAATATAATTATCAATAATTGAAAAGAATCAACATCAACAATTATACTAATCATATTACAAGGACTGTGCCAAAAAAATTAAACTGACAAAACATTTGATAATTATAATTTATTTACATATCTTTATAATATCATTTTAATATCATTTAACTTATATACATATGAAAGAAGAAAAAATCATTGTCCCTGCAAACGGTTACCTAATGCTATTTGTATTCCTCATTTTATTTTTTGGAGGCATATTCTTAGCGATCAACACTAAAAACCCTTGGTTTATATTCGTAATTGTCACCGCAGTTTTTATCGCTCCTGGTTTTATCATGGTTCAACCTAATAATTCAAGAGTACTCCTATTATTTGGAAAATATATAGGAACTATAAATAACAACGGTTTTTATTGGGTGAATCCTTTTTATACCAAAAAGAAGATTTCTCTAAGAGCAAGTAATTTTGATAGTGAGCGCTTGAAAGTTAATGACAAACTAGGTAATCCAATTATGATTAGCACCATTCTAGTATGGCGGGTTCAAGATACTTATAAAGCGGCCTTTGACGTTGACAATTTTGAAAATTTTGTACGTGTACAAACAGACGCTGCTGTAAGAAAATTAGCAAGTATGTATCCTTATGACAATTTTGCCGATGAAGGTCATACAGAAGATATTACATTAAGATCAAGTGTTAATGAAGTAAGCGAAGCTCTTGAAAAAGAAATAGAAGAACGTCTAGCAATAGCCGGCATAGAGGTATTAGAGGCACGAATTGGCTATCTAGCTTATGCTCAAGAAATAGCAAATGCAATGTTAAAAAGACAACAAGCCACAGCTATTGTTGCAGCAAGACATAAAATTGTAGAAGGCGCTGTAAGCATGGTAGAAATGGCCTTGGAAGAATTAGGTAAAAAGCGTATCGTTGATTTAGATGATGAGCGTAAAGCGGCAATGGTAAGCAACTTAATGGTAATATTATGTGGAGATAAAGATGCCTCTCCTGTGTTGAATACGGGAACACTTAATCATTAGATTTATGAACAAGACACAAACCTATTGTATTGCACTAGGTGTTTCTCTAGGGAGTAGCATTGGCGTAACTTTTGGAGCCGTAACTGGTAACGTTGCTATGGGAATAGTCTATGGTTCAGTAGTTGGCACAATTATCGGCGTTATTATGGCTTATATAATGAGAACGGGTGGCAACAAACAAGACAATACTAAACTATGAAAGAATATAAAGTTATAAAACCAAAATTAGGATGGAGAAACCATACTGATAAGCTAGAAGACCTTTTAAATACGTACGCCAAACAAGGTTGGATGTTAAAAGCCATCACCCCTCATGAACATATGATTGCACATATTGTTTTTGAACGTGATAAAAACAGGTAAATATGAGTTTGAGTCGACCAAAAATAAATGTTCCAATGGAATCATTTGATTATGTGATTGAGTTAATATCAATTACATTATTGATATTAACATGGTGTTATTGCATTTATATTTATTCTGATTTACCCGAGCAAATCCCTATACATTTTAA
>JAGSHF010000171.1 GCA_023954685.1 Flavobacteriaceae bacterium
AAACAAATACATATGTTGAGGTGAAATATTTTCAAGATATTGTGCTTTTTGCAATACGCCTTCCCAAACCAAATCACTAAAAACATCCAGCTCTTGTTCTGCAACTTTAGGTTGTTTCTCTTTAATAGTTAACCATTCCTCACCAGTTATGGATTGTGTGGCTAGAAAATTAATAAATTCTTGATGCAATTCTTCAAATTGCTCCCTTGTCAATCGTGTATATTTCATTCTTTACTAAGTTTTATGGCATTCGCCACTTCAAAAGGCCGGTCTGTAGCGATAATATCAATACCCATAGCTTGCCATTTATGATATAGGGCATCACCTTTCGTTTCAGCTTGTTTATCTAGGTTCCCTAAAGTGCCTAGCATACATAAAACACCCTTATCATGAATGCTTTTGTACAGTGAAACATCGGACAATCGCGTTCCTGTAAAAGCAAGCATACGATCCAAAGGAATATCGCTATCTAACATCCATTGCCACTCTTGCTCATTTCTTGCCGATACAGATAGTAATAGATCAGGTGCCAACGCATGAGCTGCCTTGGCGGCATCAACATCATAGGTTATTATTATGGAAATACTTTCCGCTTTAACTTCTCTTATAACATCTATAACGTCACCCAATGCCACGCTCTTTTTAATATCAATTGTTAAGATAACTTGGTGTGCCTTCGCCCATTGTAACACCGCTTTAAATAAAGGAATTTTAAATGCTGTAACATTTCCAAAATCATCTTTTAAAAAATAGTCTTGCAGTGCATTAAAAGTTTGTTTTTCTAATACCCCTTGTCCTGTTGTTGTGCGTTCCAAAGTATTATCATGCATAAGTACTAATTTGTTATCGCTTGTCTTAGCAACGTCTATTTCGTATATAGCATTGATTTTACTATCAACAAATTCTAAGGTTTCCAAACAATTTTCAGGATAATTCACCAAACCTTTACCCCCTCGATGCACACTAATTTTAGGGAGATTCTCATTAGGATACTTAAAAACGCCAACAAGGGATTCATATGTATCCTTGTTTTCCGTGATAGATTCTTCAACATTGGATTTGCAGGTCAAACAAACTGCAACGATCATTAACAAAACTAAGTTCTTCATAGTAAAATGTAATTGTAAAAAAAGCGCCCTAATAAATTAGAGCGCAAATTTAATCATATATATTCTATTATTTTAGAAAATGTAACGTAATCCAAACTGCATTTGCCATCTCGATAACAAACTAGAATCATAACCAAAAGTATTCTTCTGATCTGGGTTGAATGTATAGGTTGGTTCATTACTAACAGCATCTACTGTAACGCCAATAGGTTGCACGTTATTAGGCTGTTGAACTAAGCCCCAATCTGAATTTATTAAGTTTCCTAAATTTAAAATATCCAAACTAAACTGAAGTGTATTGGTTTTATCTGCAGAAACTTTAAAGTTAAAATCTTGCAACACTTTAACATCAAAGCGTCCTCGCCAAGGCGTAATAGCACCATATCGCTCAGCATATTGACCACGTATTCCATTTAAATAATCATCTTGTGCTATGTAGCTATCTAATGCTGCTCTTTGCTCTACTTGATTTGTACCAGAGAATTGCATCTGATTAATTTCTCCAGAGGTTGGCACATAAATTAAATCATTTAAATTAGAACCATCTCCGTTAATATCTCCACCATAGGTATAATTAAAACGTCCACCTCTAGCATATTCAAAAAATGAAGAAACCGTTGTTGCCCACTTATCATTACCATAGTTCCATTTTTTACTGATTACTCCAATAAAACGATGATTATCTCCATATTTAGAATAAGCAAGTTGATCATTATTTACATTTCCTAATGCGGCATTAAAAGCAAAAGCATCTCCTGTAATCTCTGCCTCTATTGAATTCACATCTTTAGAATTCATGTAACTATATGCAGCCATTAGGTACAATCCTTTATCAAAGGTTTTTTGAGCTTTTAAAGAAGCATTCCACACTCTTCCTTTATCTGAATTTGTAAATACATAGGCGTTATTAATGATATCATTTGCCGTATAAATGGGTCTATTATCAACGCCTCCTAAAGTACCTGTTGGTGGTGTTAAACCCCAATTTTGAACATGTGCTCCATTTAAATCTTTAGTATACGCTACGTCTCCTGTAAGAATTAAACCATTCTCAAATTTATAATCCGTTCCAATATTAGTTCTCCAAACTTGAGGAAATTTAAAATCTGGATCCACCATTTGATAAAAGAATACCTCAGGATTTGCAATTTGATTCCCTAACCATACAAATGGGAAACGCCCTGTAAAAGTTCCCGTCCCTCCTCGTATTTGAAAAGTTTTATCGCCTCTTACATCATAATTAAACCCTATTCTAGGCGACACAAGCCATTTATTGGAAGGCATTTTTGTATTATCTAAAAATACAGTTTCTCCATTATTAGGGTTTACATATGGAATTTCAGGCACATAACAACATGCTCTATCAATTACTTCTTGTGCTTTTTGAGCGGTATCAAAATACAGTGGTTTATCAAATCGAACACCGTAAGTTAGTTTTAAATTTTCTGTGACATTCCATTCATCTTGCATATAAAATGACAGTTGGCCTACATTAGTTTCAGCTAAAGCCCATCCACCAGGATTTCCAACGCCGTTAGATTCTAACGCATTATGTGCTGCATAGGCATCATTAAATAAACTTTGTAATCCACCCGAATCCACTAAACTTTGAAAATCTGACATGGTGGTGGTTGGAAAAAAAGTTCCTTGTGCACCATAGGCCCCTAAATTAAAGGAATTATCGAACTGAAATTTCTCGAATGAAAAACCAATAGTAAACGTATGATTGCCTCTATAAAAATTAAGATTATTACTGAATTGCAATACTTTTTGGTCCAATTTATTATGGATAGAAAAGGGCTCATGACCAGCAATAATATAGTTAGATCCATCTTGAGTAATGGTGATAGCCGGTGCCACAGATGATTTTGGATTCCTGAAATCATCAAAATGAGAATATCCAAATTGCATTTTATTTGTCGCATTATCAGATAATTGTGAATTCAATTCCATTTGAACAGATTTCAAATTATTATTAATTTGATATCCGGCATTTTCAAATTGTAACGTTGAAGCACTTGGTCCTCTAAACCCTAAAGCAGTTGGATGTGCTGGTTTTTCTTTTGAAGCATCCAACCAATTGTATATAATTGCAAAACGATTATTATCATTGATATTCCAGTCTAATTTTATAATCCCTTTAGTTGACTCTGTAGCATAGGTAAAACCTTTATATGCTCCTGGATTATAAAAACCACCTCCCGGTGTTGTAATATTCATTAGTGCATTACTAACAATTTGAAGATCACTTTCAAGAACTCTAGACTCATTGATGCCACCAGATCCAGTATTAGGTTGCCATGCCGACCCTAAATCTGTTCTGTCATCCTTCTCAAAATTAATAAAGAAAAAAAGTTTATTCTTCACCAATGGCCCTCCAAAACTTGCTCCTACTTGTGTTTGTTCTAGATCTGGTACAAATAATTTTTCACCTTTAATTTTCCCTCCTGTCATATCTTGGTTACGGTAGAATCCATAAACAGTGCCATGAAATTCATTAGTACCACTTTTTGTAACTGCATTCACAGAAGCGCCTGTAAATCCAGATTGTGTGACATCATATGGTGCTGTAGAAACGGATATTTGCTCAATAGCATCCAATGATACCGGTTGCGCATCAGATTGACCTCCGGGAGTTGCAGCATCCAACCCAAAAGGATTACTGAATATTGCACCATCCAATGAATAGTTATTATATTGATCGTTTCTACCACCAAAAGACCCATTACTGGCTGTAGGATCTAATCTCGTAAAATCTGCTGCCGATCGCGATATAGTAGGCAATCGCGTTAATTCTCGTCGCCCTACATTCGTTTCTGCTCCGGTTCGGTCACTTCCAAAAGTTCCTGTACCTCCGGTTCCTGTAATGACTACAGTATCCAATGTTTCGCTATCTGCATCTAAAGACACATCAATATTTTCAGTATTACCTAAGGTTAAGAAAACATCATTGAACGTTTTATCTTTATATCCTACATAACTGATTGTGATGGTATATGGACCACCAACTCTTAAGTTCAACAAACTGAATCTTCCATCAATATTTGTTGCTGCTCCATATTTAGTTCCGGTAGGATTATGAATTACCAAAACATTCGCTCCAGGCAATGGTTGCGAAGATTCATCTAAAATCAAGCCCTTTATATTTGACGTTGTCACCTGCGAAAACGCAGTCATTCCAACACAAATGAGCACAAGTAAAAGTAATTTTTGTTTCATTAATTTATGAATTAGTTATAATAATTAGTTACGTCAATTTACAAAAAAAAAAGAGCCACTCAATGAGTGGCTCTTTTCGATATTGAATAATTATTAACTTTTGTTAATAATACATTATTTTGCTTGTGCTATGACTTCAAAGGGTAAATCTACCGTTACTTCACGATGTAATCTTACTACAGCGTCGTATTTTCCTAAACGCTTAACACTACCACCAATTACAGTGATAAACTTTTTCTCAATAGCTTGTCCTTCTTTTTCTAAAGCTTCAGCAACATTGATGTTGTTTACAGATCCAAATAATTTGTCTCCTGTGCCAACTTTCGCCGTTATTTTAATCTCTAAAGTTTTTAAATTATCGGCTATTTTGTTAGCTTCATCAATAATTTTCTTTTCTTTATAAGCGCGTTGCTTTAAGTTTTCAGCTAATACTTTTTTAGCTGAGATCGTAGCTAAAATTGCGTTTCCTTGAGGAATTAAAAAGTTTCTACCATAACCGTTCTTTACTGTTACAATGTCGTCTTTAAATCCTAGTCCTTCAACGTCTTGTCTTAATATAAGTTCCATAGTTATAATAGTTTTATTTCAATAAATCTGCAACATATGGCATTAAAGCCAAATGACGTGCTCTTTTAACAGCTACAGATACTTTTCTTTGATATTTTAATGATGTTCCAGTTAAACGACGTGGTAACAATTTACCTTGTTCGTTTACAAACTTCAATAAGAAATCTGGATCTTTATAATCAATATACTTGATACCAGACTTTTTGAAACGACAATATTTCTTAGCCTTATTCGTATCAATGTTTAACGGCGTTAAATATCTAATTTCTCCGTCTTTTTTTCCTTTTGCTTGTTGTTCTATAGATGCCATAATTACGCTTTTTCTTTAAGTTTAACTCGTCTTCTCTCAGCCCAAGACACAGCGTGCTTGTCTAATTTCACAGTTAAGTAACGCATAAAACGCTCTTCACGTCTAAACTCTACTTCTAAAGGTGCAACTACTTCACCAGGTGCAGTAAATTCAAATAAGTGGTAAAACCCACTCTTTTTGTTTTGAATTGGGTAAGCTAGCTTTTTCAGCCCCCAATCTTCTTTTGATACCATCTTAGCTCCTCTAGAAACAAGAAAATCTTCGTATTTCTTCACTGTTTCCTTTATCTGATCTTCAGATAAAACGGGATTTAAGATGAAAACAGTTTCATAATGATTCATAAAAATCGGTTTAATTTTGTTTATAAAATGGGTGCAAAAATACTCAATATTATTCAGTTTCCCAACCTTTTATCACTTATTTTCTTATCACTATATAATTGTTGATTTTTAATAAAATATTACACTTTGTCGATGTTTTTTGGTTTTTAACCGAATTTTTTGTACTATTGTCGATATCTTAACCTAAAATAAGAAATGTTATGACTTTAAACTGTGTTGTTGTAGACGACTCCGCAATCCAACGCTTATCTATTGTCAAGTTAATTGAAAATCATACTTCACTTAACCTGATCGCAGAGTATAGCAGTGCCCTGGAAACCAAAAATGGCCTTAACACCCACAAGGTAGATTTAATCTTTTTAGATATCGAAATGCCCGTTTTAAACGGTTTCGAATTACTAGATGTACTAAATAATAAACCCCAAATTATTTTTGTAACTGGTAAAACGGAATACGCTTTTAAAGCCTTTAATTACGATGCTACAGATTATTTACAAAAACCCATTACCAGAGAGCGCTTTAATACTGCTGTTGAAAAGGCTATTGAGCAACATAAACTCAGACTTGACTTTAAAGAGACCGATGGAGAGCATATTTTTGTAAAAAGTAACCTTAAGAAACGAAAAGTTTATATCAAGGATATAAAATGGATTGAGGCGCTTGGTGACTACGTAAAACTAGTGACAGAAGAAAATAGCTTGGTCGTACTATCTACTATGAAAGCCTTTGAGGCTGAACTGCCAGAAGGCAAATTTTTAAGAATTCATAAATCATATATTGTGAATTTAGACAAAATAGACCGCTTTAACTCTAAAAATGTTGAAGTTGGTTCTTATGAAATTCCGCTGAGTAGGAATAAAAAAACGTTATTAGTAGATGCCTTAAATAAGGTATAACTACTAATCGATAACCTAACTAATAATTATCGACGTTTACAACTACTCTAATAGAGCGAAAATCTTTTATACTCAAGAAGCTATTTTTTATTTTAAGAATAGCTTCTTTTGTTTTTGCTAAAGATTGCTGATCTGGAATTTTTATAAGAATATTTTTGTGATACTGATTTCTCAATCTAGCTATTGGCGGAAATTCAGGACCTAAAACATGTTGTCTAAACACCCGTTTCAATGATTTTGCCAACCAATCGGCTCCTTGATCTACTTTTTGATAATCACGATGTTTTAAAGTTACCTTTATCAATCTGTAAATTGGTGGATATTTATAATTATTGCGCTCGTCCATTTGCTCTTCAAACATCGCTATATAATCATTAGTAGAAACTTGTTGCAAAATATTATGGAACGGATTATAAGTTTGAATTAAAACCTTACCACGTTCGGCAGTTCGTCCTGCCCTACCTGCAACTTGCTGCATCAATTGGTAACTGCGCTCATGCGCTCTAAAATCGGGAAAATTAAGCATATTATCTGCATTCATGACACCT
>JAGSHF010000008.1 GCA_023954685.1 Flavobacteriaceae bacterium
AGATTTAGGACTTTCGAACGACAGATTTAGGACTAAAAACGACAGATTTAGGACTAAAAACGACTTATTTTTTTTGTTGTCGTTTTTTAGTTTTATATTGCTTTTCAGCATAAATGTTAGTGAAAAGTGGATAACGTAGGAGACAATAAAACAGATAAATCGAAAGAAATTATTGTTCGGGAAGCAAACGAACTGGTTGAAGCGAATTATAAATTTGATATTTGGGAAGATCGAATTTTCTTAATGACTTTGGCTCAAATTCGCCCTAGTGATGAAGATTTTAAAGAATATAAGATTTACATTCGAGATTTGGTTACTAAATATGGAATCAACACCAATAATGTGTACAATTTGGTACGTAATGCTGTGGAGTCTTTACGCAAAAAGAAAATTACAATTCCCCAACGATTTGGAGAAGATATGGGATTGTTGACAACTGGTTTGTTAGCTGCTTATGGGGAAGTGAGCAAGGAGGAAGCTTCCTATGTGGTGGTCGAGCTACATCCTAAATTGAAACCCTATTTATTGCAACTAAAAGAGCGCTTTACTCAATATAATATTTCATTTTTAATGAAAATGCAAAGTTCGCATTCAAAGCGAATTTACAAGCTGCTCAAGCAATATGAAAAAATTGGATTTCGCCGTTTTGGGATAAAGCAATTAAGGAAGATCCTTTGTATTGAGAATGGAGAATACGAACGCTATTATGACTTTAAAAGAAGGTTTATATACAAAGCTCAAAAAGATTTAGAAAAGTATACAGATCTGATTTTTAGTTTTGAAGAAAAGAAGAAAGGACGAAGAGTAGTTGAAATTGTATTTTATATCTCGCCTAATCCTAACAAACCTGAATTTCAAAATATGGCAGAAGAAGAGTTTTTGGCATTAAAATCAGTTAGTCCTAAAATAGCAGAAGAAGCTACAGGTTTATATGCAGAAGTAGAGACTTGGGGAGTAACAAAAGACACTTTTGTGAAGTATTTTGAGGCTAGAGGAATCAAGCATGTAGAGACTTGTATCGAAATCACTAAATCATCTAAAAATACAAAAGATAAGGCTGCATATTTTGTGGCATTATTAAAGAAAGAAGAGGTTTTAAATTCTAAAAAATCAGGTCAATCTTCAATTGATGCAGAACGACTAAAACAACAAAAAATTAAGGCCTTAGAACAGGAGTATAAAACTGCTGTGGAGGAGTTGAAAGCAAAGAAGTACAATGAAGAACAAGCACTCATTATAGAGATGCTTTCAGAAGAAAGTTTTATTGGAGAGTTGAATGCACAACTTCAAGTTATTGGCAAGTGGCCTAATGATTATAATGAGAGCTTATCCTTCATGGAAAATTATCAACAAAATCGCTTCTTTAAGATTAAAATTGCCAATATAATTATTGAAACATATCCTGATTTATTTACTTCTGTAAATGCAAAGCATGATTATAAGATGAGCCGACTTAGGTCTAAATATCAAGAGGCTCTAAATACTTAATCTTCTGTTTCTAATACTGGTACTTCTGTTGATAGTTTAATATCATTCATGACAAAATCGCTTTGTACATGCCCTATATTATCCATTGTGGCTAGACGATTGAAGGTGAAATTATGATAATCCTGCATATCTTCTACCATAATTTTGAGAATGAAGTCATATTGTCCAGCAATATGATAGCATTCTAATACTTTTGGAAATTTGACGATCTCTTGTTCAAATTTCAACAAGACTTTTTTTGAGTGTTCTTTTAAGGATACAGATAAAAAAGCCATCAAACCCATTCCCACTTTTTTTCGATCAACTAGTGCTACATACTTTTTGATGAATCCCCTTTTTTCTAATCGTTTGATTCTCTCATAAATTGGGGTAGTAGTTAGCCCTAATTGGGCAGCAATTTCTTTGTTGGTGAGTTTGGCATTTTCCTGTAAAAGGGCCAATATTTGTCGATCTATATTGTCTAAAGCCATGATTTTAGATTTTTTTTCTATTTGTCAATGATAAGTCCTTCTCAAAAGGTTTATTTTTCCTTTTAATGAGATAAAATAGGTTTATTTTCTATTTTATTAAAATAATAAGAAAATATAGCTGAAATATTTGTTTGTCAACCTACATTTGTACTGCAAATAATCACGAAATAATTTAAACAAATAAATAAGACAAAATCATGGGTGAAAATATTGCATTTGCGTTGTTGGCATTTACCTCATACTTTTCTATAGTGAATCCATTGAGTACAATGCCAGTATTTATGACAATGACTAGCGAATTGGATCGTAAGGCTCAACGTGCTACTGCAAAAAAAGCAGTTATTGCAGCTTTCTTGACAATGTTGGCATTTGCTCTTTCAGGACAACTATTATTTTCATTTTTTGGAATTTCAGCCAATGCTTTTAGAATTGTGGGTGGAATCATTTTTTTCCAAATGGGATCTGACATGTTGCAGGCCCGTTTAGGACGTGTAAAAGTAAGAGAGGAAGAAGTGAAATCTTATGTGACTGATATTTCTATTACTCCTTTGGCAATTCCGTTAATTTGTGGGCCAGGAGCTATCACCAACTCTATTATTTTAATGCAGGATGCCGATAATTTGACACAGAAAGGGATTTTGATTGGAGTAATGGCTACTATCTTATTCATCACCTATTTAGTTTTGCATGCCTCCTCTACCCTATCTAAAATGTTGGGAGAAACAGGAAATAAAATTATGTTACGTTTGATGGGATTGATTGTAATGGTGATTGCGGTTGAGTTTTTCCTTAGTGGATTAAAGCCTATTCTTGCAGATATTTTTCCTACTTTGACAACTCCTGGAGGGGTTGCTTCGATTCTTTAGATAGAAATTAAACGTTAAACGTGCAACGTTGCACTTGCAGCGTTCCTAAAATAGGAGCAATTCAATTGCTCCTATTTTAGTTTTTTCTCAAAGATTTTTAGAAATACATCTTTCATATTCTCGTCTCCTAATGGACGAACTTGCTGAAAATAATAATCTAAGGCATTTGCTAACAAATCTGCAATAGATTCATCTCCTTCATGTGTAGCCGCCTCCAAGGTAGCTCGTTGTTCAGGAGTAATTGCAGTGGTAAATGGAATGCGTTTAGGCTTTATTTTTTTCTGTAGTATTTCTTCTCCAGATACTTTTGAAATGGTTTTTTCTACTTCTTCTTTTGAGGGTAATTTTCCCCCGGTTTTCTTTTTCAAGTCTAAACTAAAATTGCTTGTCTTGGATCGTTTTTTACTCATCTTTTAATATTTTTACAAATTCATTCAACCAAACGGTAAAGTTCAATTTTGCTTTATCTAATGCATTTACATCATACAAACTATTAAAGGTGTTAATGTCTTCAAAAAGAGTATAATTTCGCAATCTTGTCATCATAAAATTAACGCCTGCTGTCTTTAGGTTTTCTATTTCAATAATAAGATCTGTATTGGTTTTTGATCGATCACGATACATATTAACGAACCCACAATAGTGTAAAGGTCGTTCAGAATTAGCTCTTAACTCTTCCAATTTTACAACCATTTTAAGATATTCCAAACTAGCATCTAGATTGAAATTTCCTGCACGAAAAGGAATGAATAGATGGTCTGCATACATTAGAGCTTTGGTGATTTCTTGTTGTTGGATATCTAAGTTAATATCCAAACGACCAGCAGTATCAATAAAGATGAGGTCATACTTTTGATCCAAGAGGTGAATTTGTTCCTGTAATCCTTCTAAATCCAGATCAACTACATCATAAGGCAATTCTCCTTTCCAATCTTCTAGATCGAAATTTCGGGCTTCTATAATACTTTTTTGACGATCATTATCAATAATACAAACATCGAAATTGAAGGGAGCTTGTGAAAGTGCATTTGCACAAAGGGTTGTTATTGTGCTTTTCCCTACTCCTCCTTTCTGATTCCCAAAGATGATTATTTTACTCATAAACTAAACGTTAAATGTTAAGCGTGTAACGTAAAACGTTGCACGTGTAAATTTAAAATATAATTTGTTATCTCTCTAAAGATATGATAAAATCTAGCTTTTGTCAAGTTTTTTGTAGAAGGAATCAATTAACACGTTTAACGTTGCACATTAAACGTGAAACGTTAAACGTGTTAATCTTTTGATTTTTTGGATTGGTTGGCTTTCATTTGATATATTTTTGCATGCTTGAGCAAGCCAGCATCTTGGTAGAGAATTGCTAGAATACTAAAAACTTCATAGCCTTGGTAGAGCTTTTCTGCTTGTTCTCCCCAAGCAAAAGCCTTGGCTTGTAGATCTTCTTGCCCTTGAGCTAAGTCATAGTAAGTGGTTGCAGCTTGAATATATTCAATTGCTTTTTCTTTCCCATCAGGCATTTTTGAAACCACTTTTGTTATAAACTCATCAAGAGTGTGACGCATTGCAGAGCGTTGGTTGTGCTGTTGATGATATCGAAACTTGAAAAGGAGTAAATGTTCTAAATATTCTTCCTGTCCAAAATAACGAACAAAGATAGGCTTGGCTTTTTCAAAATCAGGCTTTGCACTTGAATTATCCAAAAAGTCTAAAATGACATCAAGCACCAACATCATCCGTTTTTCATGCACAGCTTCTTTCCCAAAAATTTTTTCAAAATCGGTAGCATGGATCAAAAAATAATTGAGGGCTACAGTATCTCGTTCTTCTGCTAAATCAAAAATAATTTGCATAGCATCGGTAGAAGACCAATCTTTTTGGTTTTTAAGAAAGGATTTAAAGTAGGGCTGATAGTTTTTACCTTCTTCTTTTAAGTAATAGGTGTAGTGGAAAAGGCTTTTTTCATTTTTAATAGGTGCTCTAGATTTTAAATGTTCAGCAATATCTAGAGCTGCTTGTCCATAAGTGATAAATTCTTCAGCGACTTCAGTTACACCTATTTTTTTATAAATCAACTCATAGTCTGAATTAAAATAGAAGAGGGTTGGGATAGATTCAATAGGGTGATCATCACTAAAAACACTCCCAATCACAGATTCTAAATCAATCTTGCAGTTGATGAAATGTTCCTTATGAAAATTGGCGACTATTTTATCCTTAAAAATTTTTTGATCTAATATTTTACAAGGACCACACCAACTAGCATAAGCATCTATAAACAGAATTTTATCTTTCTTTTTAGCTTTACTTTTAGCTTTACTGAGTTGATTGTGTATAAATATTATTTTTTGAGCTTGAATTTCTTCTTGATAGCTTAGAAAGGCATAAAATACCCCTAAAAATAGAATGAGCTTTTTCATTGCTTGATTTTCTTTAAAATATCTTTTGGAGTATTGGGGTAATTTTGGATGAATTCAGTAGCAGATTCTTTCCCCTTTCTCTGAATATAGAGGGATAAATAACGATCCCAAAGGGTCTCAATTTCTTTAAAATTAGGATAGCTTCTAACAAAATAGTCATAATCACCTAAACGTGTTCCATCCATTGTCAGTTTGAAGATATTCCGTACAGCTAAATCTGCAAACACACTATTCGGGAAACCAATAATAAAATCTTTGAAATTTGATAATTGATTACTAGTGGCAATTGGACGGAAATGGACTGCAGCAGCAGAGTCTTTAACATAAACATTGTTTGGAAATTTTGAAGCAAATTGATTGTATTGGTTCCAACCATTTTCATGCATAAAACTTTCAAAAAGAAACATTTGAAGTAGACTATCTGTTTTTGGAGTGTAAGTTTGAAGAGCCTCTTTATATCTAGATCTAAAATTTTCGTAACCCCTATAGCTATCTTTTTTTCTTATTTCTTCCAATCCTCTTTGATTGCGCCAAATCGTTACTTTTTCAAACTGAATAGGAGTGGGGCCATCAAAATTATCAAGAAAATATTGGTAAGCTATATAAGAATCTTCACTTTTTGCTTTATTGTAGGCAGCATTAACAATTTGTCTTTTATAGTTTTCTAACATTAATTTTCCAAAGCCAGATTTTTGAGATTTTTTCATATCTTTTTCCTTCAGTTTTAACTGACGATCCAAAGCACTTTTAGCATATTGATAAGCCTTTTCCAGCTCATATTCTTCAAAATTTTCATTAAAGTATATTCTTGCTAAATTGTATTCTGCTTCTACAGCAATATTTCCTTTTTTATTGAAAATATCAACTTCAAAAGCTGTTATTGCTTCTATATAATTTCCTTTTTTTAAGTATTTATATCCTTTTTTTAGTTGTGCTTGTAGACTAGTAGTAAACAAACCAATAAAACAGAGCAACCCTAGAGTTTGAGTGAATTTCATAAATGATAGACTATTTTTATTTTTCGTATATCTTTTGATCTGTTTTCTTTGTGTAGAGGAAAGTTGGGGACAGAATCGAGGGATTAAAGTTAGTGAATTTTTTAGAATGCGCTGAAAAGAGTAGCAAATTTGATGCTAAATGAAAAAATATGTATATTCGTAACTATATAAGTTGTCTTTATTTTTTTAGTCAAAAAAAAACCTCAAAACCATAAATATTTGGTTTTGAGGCTTTTGCGCGACAACTACTACAATCAATTACTTAACTCTATCATATTTGCCTAACTCTAGTTTTTCAACTACAGAAATGAGTGTTTTCCCATATTTTTTATTTGTCGCATATCCTGCCGCTTGTAAGCCATGAGCCCAATTTTTATAATCTGTAATATCTAATTTTAGTAAATGTTTGTATCTCTTACCAGTTAATAATTTACTATGTTCTCTAAAACTATACCATGGACTTTCGAAAATTCGAAACATATCGTATTTGTCGTCATCTGTATAGTTAGCACAACGACAACCCAAACATTTTGATTTACATTTGATGCCAAAATGATTATTTTCGTTTACGGATAGTCGACTATCACCCGCATTGCTTTCAACAAGCCCTTGCGCTAACGTAATGCTGGCGGGGATTCCATAGAGCTCCATCTCTTCAATTGCAATTGGAGCATATTTTTCAATATAACTTAAACACTTTTGTTTCTTAAATTTAACAACCTCAGGAGATACGCCAAGCTTTTTTGCTAACCCTGGATTTAACGCAAAACCAAGGTTAGAAAATTTTGCAGCTTCTTTTTTCTGATTTTCAGTAAGTGCTGCACCTACGGCTGTAGCTGTGTTTGCTAGATTTAGTTCATCTTCAATTGTAGGTTGTTTTTCTTTAATGTCATCCCACCAATCAGAAGGAGTCGGAATGATCGATGCCTGCTGGGTTTTAGAACTTTTTATAGAATTAGAGCTTAACGCAGAAGGTAACCCTAAAGATACTTGAAATGATAATTCTCGTTGACTGAATAGAAAGAATAGAACCCCGATCACAGCTACGTTTAGAGCGATCTTTTTATTATGCGATTTGACTTTGTACCAAACTGCACGTAATTGATTTTTGACGAGTGTTAAATTTTTGCTGTTCATAAAATATTTATTTTGAAGTAGTTATCGGAATGTGATTGTTGCGCTGTTCATTATGTATAATGCAAATTTAAAACAAAATGTTTCTAAAAACAAGAGTTTTTAAAACATTTTGTTTTAAATTTGTTTCAATGTTTTAAAACATCTGAAAGTCAGGGACTTAAAGAGGAACGCCCCATTTTAGTATTTTGTCTAAAATGGGGCGTTCCTCTTTCCTGGATTTATTTTTACTCAGTCTTAGTTTTCTCACAAAATAAAACCATTAATAAAGCTATAATATACTTATTTTTTACATTTTAAAATAAGTATAATATTGATATACAGGCCATTAAATCAATGACTTATATAAAGTGTTTTGTTTTTGAAGATTTTGAAAACTGTGTTGGCCCTGATTCTAATTGTCTATATTCTCTAAACTGGAAATAAGACTAGAGAGTTCCATATCTTTTCAAGATACGCAAAAATTAACTACAGCAGTAAAACTGAATAAAGGCTTATTTTTAATAGGCGCGCTCATCAATACCTTCCACAAAATTGATGAATGCTTTATTTACCACTTTATTTCCTCCAGGAGTTGGATAATTACCACTAAAATACCAATCTCCATGATGTTGATTACAGGCCTTCTTCAAGCCTTCTAAACCTTGGTAAATAACTTCTACTTTTGCATGAACGGCTTTAGGTTTGACAATTTCTGCTATTTTATTGCTAATTTCTCCAACAGAAAAAGGTTCATAGATACGTTTTACATGATTAACTACTTTTTCTTTGGGCAATTCAAGTTGTCTTAAGCAGTCTTTATAAACTTGATCAATGAGGTCTGTTTGACCGCTTTCTTTGATTAGTTCAATAGCTGCTCTAAAAGCAACAAAATCTCCTAGTTTGGCCATATCAATCCCATAACAATCAGGATATCGAATTTGAGGTGCAGAAGAGACAATAATAACTTTTTTAGGATTTAGACGATCTACAATTCTTAAAATAGATTGGCGAAGAGTTGTTCCCCTCACAATAGAATCATCAATCAGTACCAAGGTGTCTATATGATCATTCACAACTCCATAAGTTACATCATAGACATGAGCCACTAAATCATCTCTAGAATCATCTTGTGTGATGAATGTTCTTAATTTTGCATCCTTGATTGGTATTTTTTCCGCTCGAGGAGAAATAGACAAGATTTTTTTTATTTGTTCTGGAGTAGCCTTTCCACCTAAAGCATTTATTTGCTCAGTTTTTTTGAGGGAGAGTGCCGCATGTGCAGCTTTTACCATACCAAAGAAGGAAACTTCTGCAGTATTTGGGATATAACTAAAAACAGTATTTTCAAAGTCATAATTGATGGCTTCAAAAACTTGTTTAGATACATTCTGACCTAATTGAAGACGTTCTTCATAAATTTCTTTATCAGAACCTCTTGAAAAATAGATGCGTTCAAAAGAACAAGCTAACTTTTCTTTTGGAGAAATAATTTCCTTTTCTTCTGCATCACCTGCTTTATTGACAACTAAGGCATGTCCAGGTTTTAATTCTTGGACATCTTCAAAATAAACATTAAAAGCGGTTTGAATTGCAGCACGTTCTGATGCAGCTACGACAACTTCATCATCCTCATACCAATATCCTGGTCGAATACCATTAGGATCTCTGAAAATGAAAGCATCTCCATGACCAAACATCCCTGAAATTAAATATCCTCCATCCCAATCATTACTAGCTCTACGCAATATTTTCTGGACATTAAGATTTTCTGCAATGAGTTGAGAAATCTCTACATTGCTGTGCCCTTGAGATTTGAATTGATCAAAAAGAAGCTGATTTTCTACATCTAAAAAGTGGCCAATCTTCTCCATCACAGTGACAGTGTCAGCCTTTTCTTTTGGGTGCTGACCAATAGAGACCATAAAGTCAAATAACTCATCTACATTAGTAAGATTAAAATTTCCAGCAACTACTAAATTCCTAGTTTGCCAGTTATTTTGTCTTAAAAAAGGATGACAACTCTCAATACTATTTTTTCCATAAGTACCATAACGAAGATGTCCTAGTAAAACTTCTCCTGTAAAGGCTTCATTGTTATACAAATGGTCAACATCTTTTAGTAATTCAGGACTATTTTTTTCTAGGTGAACAAAACGCTTATTGATATAATCAAAGGTGTCTTGAATAGGCTTACGGCTATTGCTTCTGTATCTTGAAATATAACGATTCCCTGGTTCTACATTTAGTTTAATGTTTGCTACACCTACACCATCTTGACCTCTATTGTGCTGTTTTTCAAGTAACAAGTAGAGTTTATTGATTCCATAAAAAGGAGTATTATATTTGTCCAAATAATATTGGATAGGTTTCTTTAAGCGAACAAAAGCAATTCCACACATCTTTATATACGGTTTTTGTATTTATTTCTTAATGCTGTTCAAAAAGTTCTTTTAGGGCTTTACTGTAAAACAGATGTTCTATAGCTAAACCTCTTTTCTCCACTTCTTCCAAATTATCAGCACCAACTAAATTTACTTCAGCTTGTCCAATAATTTCTCCAGTGTCTAGATCCTCGTCTACATAATGTACTGTGACCTTAGTTTGTTCTAATTTTTCTTCAAATGCCCATTTGTAGCCATCTAAACCTTGGTGTTGATAGGTGTCAGCTGGATGTATATTGATGATACGTTTGGGGAATGTTTGGGTGAATTCTGGGCTCAAAATTCGCATATAGCCTGCTAATATGATATAATCAACAGAGTGATTTTTTAGCATTTGAATCACTTCTTGATCAAAATCAGCGCGTTTTTTTCCTTTTGATGGGATAACTTCTGTTGGGATATTTTTACTCTTAGCATATTCTAAACCTGCAGCTGAAGCTTTATTAGAAAAAATCAAAATAGGTTTGGCAATTCCCTCCAATACCCCATTTTTACAAGATTCTACAATAGCTTTCATATTGCTACCTCGACCAGAAATAAAGATGGCGATAGTTTTCATAATTTTGCCTTTAGTTTGATCTTCTTCCAATATCTTTGCGATAAAAATGACCTTCAAAGCTGATTTTAGCCACTTCTTTGTAGGTATTTTGAATAGCTTCCTCTAGAGTAGGAGCTTGAGTTACTACATTTATAACCCGACCACCATTGGTTTTAATCACTTCATTTTCGGCTTTAGTCCCAGCATGGAAAATAAGGGTACCTTTTTCTACTTGATCTAATCCGTAGATAGGAAATCCTTTTTGATAAGCTTTAGGATATCCTCCTGAAACCATAACAACATCCACAAAATAGCCTTTATTAAATTCCAATTCTAAATCTGATAAACTACCATTCAGACAAGCCAAAACCAAATCCGATAAATCTGTTTTTAGAGAAGGGAGAATAACCTCTGTTTCTGGATCGCCCAATCGGACGTTGTATTCTAAAACTTCAGGGCCATTTTCTCCAATCATTAACCCAAAATAAATAACACCTTTGTAATCAAATCCTTCTGCTTTTAGCCCATTTATTGTAGGAATGATCGCATTTTCTTGAATGGCTTTTTTTAGTGTTTCATTATAAAATGGAACAGGGCAAAAAGCACCCATACCACCTGTATTGGGACCAAGGTCTCCTTCTAATAACTGTTTGTGATCTTGAGAAGGGAGGAGGAGGCGAATATTTTGGCCATCTGTAAACCCGATAATAGAAATTTCTTTTCCAACAATTTTATCTTCCATCAAAAAAGGAAATGCTTTCCCATATTTTTCTTGCAATTCGTCCAAAGCAATCTCCACTTCTTCCATATTATCACAAACAAAAACACCTTTTCCCGCAGCTAAACCATCATATTTGATAACAAGATTTCCTTTTTTGCTTGTTGCATATTCATGAGCACCCTCCAATGATTGAAAGGATTTGAAGTCAGCTGTGACAACACCATGTTTTTTCATAAACTCTTTAGCAAAAATCTTAGAGCCTTCTAATTGAGCAGCAGTTTTATCTGGACCAAAAACCTTGATGTCAGTTTTTTCTCTAAAATAATTGACAATCCCATTTGCTAGTGGATCCTCTGGCCCTACAAAAATCAACTCAATAGCATGAGCTTCGCAAAAACCACGAACAGCTTCAAAATCATTAATATCTACTTTATGGGAATTCGGAATACCTCCATTTCCAGGAAGGGTAAAAACCTGATCCCAACCCCATTTTTGTGCAAATTTCCAGGAAAGAGCGTGCTCGCGGCCACCTGAGCCTAATACAGCAATATTCATTTGGATAGAATTTTTAACGTTAAACGTTTAAAGTTTCATTTTACACATGCAACGTCAAACGTTGCACGTGTAAATTCCCCCCTAAAGGAGGACTTTAGTTTTAGCAAGTACCAGATCGCAGATACGAACAGCATCTCCAACATAATCAATGGATTCCATCTTGTTGCAATAGTCTTTCATCTCTTGTGGGATATCCAAACTATTGACTAATTCCACCAAAGATTCCTTGGTTGGTTTTTTGCCACGAGAAGCTTTTTTGAGTAGTGTATAGGGGTCATCAACACCTACTGTTTTAAGGACAGTCTGAATTGGTTCAGCTAAAAGTTCAGGACTATCATTCAATTCCTCAATACATTTAGCTTCATTTAATTGTAGCTTTTTTAAGCCTCGCATTGTTTCTACAATTGCAATAAATGAATAACCTAAAGCTGCTCCCATATTACGTTCTACAGTAGAATCTGAAAGGTCACGTTGCATCCGAGAACGACAGAGTTTGTCAGAAAGTACAGTTAGCATTCCATTAGCTAACATCAAATTCCCTTCGCTATTTTCAAAATTGATAGGATTTACTTTATGTGGCATAGTCGAAGATCCAACTTCATTAGCTTGAGATTTCTCATAAAATAATTCATAAGAAATATATAACCAACAATCCACATCTAAATCCATAATGATGTTATTCAGACGTCGAGTGTAATCAAAATAAGCTGCCCAAGTATCATGATCCTCCACTTGAGTAGTTGCAATATTGGGTTCAATATCTTGATCTTTCATAAATTGATGACAGAATGTCAACCAATCATAATCTGGAAAGGCAGCCATCATTGCGGAGTAATTACCTACTGCCCCACCTAATTTCCCATAAAAACGGAAAGCTTTTAATTCTTTGTAAATTCGAGCAATTCGATTAACAAATACAGCTAGCTCTTTTCCTGCAGTGCTAGGAGAGGCTTTTTGACCATGTGTCTTAGATGGAAAGGGAACTGTCTTCCATTGATCTGCCAGAGCCATCAATTTTTCCAATAGCCCTTTGATTTGAGGCAGTTGTTCTTGCTCTAAATAATCTTTGAGCATAAAGGTATAAGCTAGATTATTAGCATCTTCTGAAGTTAATGCAAAATGCAATAAATGCACATTACGCAATTGTGTGCGTTCACGCAGGAAGATTTCACAAGCTTTCACATCATGCTTGGTAACTGCTTCAATTTCTTTAATGCGATTGTAATCTTTTTCAGTGAAATTATCAATACAATCTTGAATATTAGCTTTTTCAGTATCATTTAAGGGCTCAAAAAGGCCTGTTTTGTCCAAAGCTAGAACATAGAGCAATTCCATTTTACAGCGATAATACATCAATGCATATTCTGAAAAATAATTGCCATGATTAGGTAGTTTTGAGGCATAGCGCCCATCTAAGGGGGATACTGCTTTATAAAGTCCCATTATTATTGTTGTTTTAAGCTAGTTCTAATGAATCATTTTCTGCCAGAAGTCCTGATTTTTTGAGGTTTTGGCGAATTCTTTCTCCTAAATCAGCCACAGGTACATCTAATTTGCTCCCTGTTACCATTTCATAAATCTCCTCATAACGATTTGTTGTTTCCTCAATCACTTCAGGAGCTAAAATCAAAGGCACTTCACCATCAATTTTATTAGCTAACATCCACTGACGGACAAATTCTTTGTCAATTTGCTCTGCAGTAGTGGGATTTTTCTCATAATCGGACTTACGCCAAAAACGAGAAGAATCTGGAGTATGCATTTCGTCAATTAAAATCAATTGACCATCCAACAGCCCAAACTCGTATTTGGTGTCTACTAGAATGATTCCTTTTTCTGCTAAGTATTCAGAGCCAAAATTGAAAATTTCTAGGGTTTTAGCCTGCATTTGTTCCCAAATTTCGGCTGAAACAAGACCTGTTTTTACAATCTCTTCTGGAGTAATAGGGCTGTCATCCTCATCTTTGGTTGTAGGGGTGATGATTGGAGTAGGAAATTTTTGATTTTTGCTCATTCCTTCGAGAATTAGAGCCCCACTAAATTCGCGTTCACCAGCTTCATAGCCTCTCCAGATCGATCCAGTCAAATATCCACGTACAACCATCTCCACTCGGATTGGTTCAGCTTCTTTTACCAACATCAAGTTGGGATCAATCATCTCAATCACATGATTTGGAATGATGTGTTTGCTTTGTTCAAACCAAAAATTGGCAATGCCATTCAAAACAGCTCCCTTATTAGGAATTGGTGTTTTGATTTTCTTATTAAAAGCAGAAATACGGTCTGTAACAACAATCAAACGAGTATTTTCGTCTACTTGAAGACTGTCTCGCACCTTACCACGATGCAAAAACTCCAATTTGCTGCTGTTGGTTTCTAATTTTTTAATGCAACTCATTTGAATTAGTGTTTGAAGTGGCGAATGCCAGTTAACAACATACTTACTCCTAAATTATCACAAGCCTCAATCACTTGTTTGTCACGAATAGAACCACCTGGTTGTACAATTTGGCGAATACCTTCAGCTGCGGCAAGTTCTACATTATCTGCAAAAGGGAAAAATGCATCAGAAATCATTACAGCACTACCCAATTCACGCTCATAATAAGCTTGAGCAGCAATTGCTTCAGCTCCTAGTTCACGATCAAGATTTTCTTTTGCTTTTTCAATGGAAAGTTTGGTGGCAATGAGGCGATTTGGCTGACCAGCACCCATTCCTAATAATTGCATGCAGTTTCCATGTTGGCGAACCAACACAATGGAGTTGGATTTGATACTGCGAATAGCCCGAAGCCCGAATTCTACAAGACTTTTGTGTCCTTGAGCATCAAACTCTTTGGTTGTTACAGATTCCATCTTATTGTGGAGGAAATCATCTGTATCTTGAGCCAACAAACTACCATTCAAATAACGATAATCTACCTTATAATCTAAATCTTCGACATTCAACTCAATAACACGTAGATTTTTGTGTTTTTGGAGATAAGCTAAAGCATCTGCTTCAACTTTAGGAGCAATAACTACCTCAACAAATTTACGTTTGCTACGATCTTCATGATCTAAATCAAAGAATTTAACTGTTTCTAATTTCAAATCGCTGTTGAATGCGACAATAGAACCAAATGCAGAGATGGGGTCACCAGCCCAAGCCAATTCCATGACTTTGCGTTGGTCATCTCCTTCTGCTAAACCACATGGGTTGTTATGTTTGACAACTGAACAAGCAATTTCTGTACTACCCTTGATAGATTCTAGTGCACCATGAATATCTAAGATATTATTGAAAGAAAGTGCTTTGCCATGCAAGACTTTCATATCAGCTAAAGAAGGTTTGTCTGTAACTTCGCGATAATAACTAGCCGCTTGATGGCTATTTTCACCATAACGAAGTGTTTTTCCTCCTTTAAAGTTAAGACGGAGGGATTGCTCTCCTACTTCCTTGTCCATTGCCATGGCAATCATCGAATCATAATCTGCAGTATGATTGAAGGCCTTAGTCATCAATCGTTGGCGAAATTCATAAGATAATGCACCATTGTTGGCTTCTAATTCTTGGACTAATTCAGCATAATCAGAAGGATCTACCACCACAGCAACATGCTTGAAGTTTTTGGCAGCAGAACGCACCATTGTAGGACCTCCAATATCAATATTTTCAATTAAAGTCTCAAAATCAGCACCAGCCTCCATCACTTTTTTGAAAGGGTAAAGATTACAAACTACCAAATCAATGGCTTCAATTCCCAAAGATTTTGCCTCTTCTGCATCACGATCACGATCAAAAAGTAAAGCAGATTCAATGTTGAAAGAGATTGTTTTCATCCGGCCACCAAAAGCTTCAGGATTACCTGTAACAGTTGAGATTTCTGTTGTAGAAATACCAGCATCTTCTAGTTTTTTGCGTGTTCCACCAGTAGAGATGATTTCGCAATTTTGAGCAACTAATGCTTTGGCTAAAGATTCGACTCCTGTTTTGTCAGATACACTTAATAATGCACGGCGAATAGGTACGAGACTCATGAAAAATGTATTTATGTTAATTTTTAGATTAGTTTCTAATTAACCACGTACAACGTTAAAAGTTAAACGTTTCACGTGCAATTTTTTTATTCAGCTTCAACTTCCCTTTGTTCAAGTACATGATTTACAATATTTTTGAAAATTTGTAAACCGTCTCCTTCCTCAGAAATGTTAGGATTTTTTCGTTTGATTTGTCCCCAATTAGGATGATTATACAAACTTAAAAATGCTTCAGGGTGAGGCATTAAACCAAAAACCTGACCAGTAGGATCACATAAAGCTGCACAATTCAATTCTGAACCATTTGGGTTCTGAGGGTATTCGGAAATCTCGGTGCCATCTGCTAAACAATAAGTCATGCAATTTAATGCTTTGGTTTTTACAATTTGTCGCATAGTATCATTCCCAAAAACCAATTTACCTTCTCCATGGCGTATAGGTAAGGGTAGAATATCGATTCCTTTCAAGAATGGAGTTTCCGACATTTTATTGACCTTACAATAAACCCAGCGATCTTCATATTTAGAAGAATCGTTATGAGCTAAACTAGCTTGTTGGGTAAATCGAAGATTGCTATTGGGCAAAAGTCCCAAACGTACCAACATTTGAAAGCCATTACAAATACCCATCACATATTTTCCATCATCCAAAAACTGCTTAATTTCTTCTAAAAGCGTTTTGCCTGAGGGTAATTTTTTATATCGGATTTTATTAGCCATGACCTTACCTGAAGAAAGGTCGTCTCCAAAAGAGAAGCCACCAGGAAAATGTAAAATATCATATTGGTGAATAGAGTACCCATTCACTAAAACTTGATTGAAATGTATAATATCTGCATTTGCTCCAGCCATACGATAAGCTGCAGCAGTTTCCTCTTCGCAATTGATGCCAAATCCTGTTAATACTAATACTTTAACCATCATACTGATTTGATAATTTGTCCCAAAGATATTCCTTCAGGGATGAGGAGGCAATTTGATGATAGCTTACCTCTCATGATGTTTTATTGTTTGATAATTGAGAATTATTTAGATGCCAAGACCTTCATTCCAAGCATTTTGCAATAACTCATTTTTCAACTGTACCAAAACTTCCCCCTCTTCTTTAATTTCTAATGAGGGGTATTCTGTTACTGTTCCTAAGAAAGTAGCTCGTTCACCCATTAACTCTTCAAAAGCCTCTTTATTTTCTGGGGCGATTGACACTACAAAACGAGAATGAGATTCAGAAAACAAACGAACAACTGAACCAAGATTAGGTAATTGATCTAATTCAATTTTTGCCCCTAATGTTCCTCCAAATGCAGATTCAGTTAAAGCAACAGCTAAACCTCCATCAGAAAGATCATGACTTGAAGCAATTAAAGCTTGTTTATTTGCTTCCATCACTTTTAAATAAAGTCCTTTGGCAGCTTCTTTTCGAACTTTAGGTACATTTGCACCTAAAACACTCCAAAGATTATAGAATTCTGAAGCACCTAACTCATCATAAGTTTCACCTAATTGATAAATAAGATCTCCTGCCATTTTGAATTCAGAAGTAACAGTTTGACGAACATCATTCAACTTTGAGGTCATTGAATAAAGAATAGTTGGAGGAATTGAAATTTTCTGACCATCAGCCTTAAAATCATTTTTCATACTATCCTTACCTGAAGTTAATGGAATATCAAAATAGGTAGCCATATCGTACAAAGCTTCACACATTTGCACCAATTTGGCCAATTTTTCCTTTCCATCAGGATTATTCACCTCATCATAAAAAGAATCTGGCACACAAAAGTTATCGTTAATAGACCAGAAAACACCATCTCCCTCTTCAGTATTTGGTAGGCGTCCCCCAACTGAAACAATCTGACGCACAGCTTCATCAAAAGCACCCGCTGACATTTCATAGGCATCAATATCACCATAACGAGGTAAGATTCCATTAGAAATAGCCACCCCCTCATAACTTTCAAAACCAAAGCGCATTACTCCAGCATCTTGAGGAGCACGACCTTCAGGTCCCATTAAAGGTTTAACAATCGTTTTCCCTTTTACTTCATGATCATATTGTCGGATGATGTGTTCACGAGAACATATATTCAAACTTCCCATCAACTGGAGGAGAATATCATTATAATCTAATTCATCTGTAATTTCAGGTTCTTCCAAACCCAAATCATTCCACTCAGCTTGCATGATTTTTGTAGGAACACCATCATGTAAAAACTTCATTTGAATATAAGCTATTTGTTCTTCTTCATAACGTATATCTAAAAAGCCAGAATTCGTAAATGTTCCAATATTGCTTAATTCAACTTCCATTAGAGCTGCTAAAGCAAAGAGTTCTTCTAAGTTCTCTGATTCTACAACCAAAGACATCCGCTCTTGAGATTCAGATACAAAAATCTCCCAAGGTTTCAAACCCGCATACTTTAGAGGGACTTTATCTAGATGAATTAAAGCACCACCTGTAATTTCTGCTAGTTCTCCTACTGAAGAAGAGAGCCCACCAGCACCATTATCAGTACTACTCTTGATCAACCCTTTTTCGCAAGCAATCAACATAAAATCATACATCTTCTTTTGAGTGATTGGGCTACCAATTTGTACAGCAGACATTGGAGAATGTTCATCAATTTCAATGGAAGAAAAAGTAGCTCCATGAATACCATCTTTTCCAACACGACCACCTGCCATAATAATATGGTCACCTGCATCAATTGGTTTTTCCCAACTATTTTTCCCTTTAAAATCATAAGGTAAAATTCCACCTGTACCACAATAAACCAAAGGTTTTCCACTATATCGTTCATCAAAAACAATAGAACCATTCACAGTAGGTACACCTGACTTATTTCCACCTGCTTCAATTCCTGCAACTACCCCTTCCATAATTCGGCGAGGATGTAATTGCCCAGTCAGAAGTGGTTTGTCATAATTAGGAGGTCCAAAACAAAGTACATTGGTATTAAAAAGGAGTTTAGCTCCACCAACACCCGTTCCTAAAGGATCTCGATTATTCCCTAAAATACCAGTTATAGCTCCACCATAAGGATCTAATGCAGAAGGAGAATTATGTGTTTCTACCTTCCAAACAAATAACTTATCATCAGTTGCTTTTACAACACCTGCATTATCTGTAAAAACTTTCACCAACCAATCATTTCCTTTTGCTGCAAGACTTTCTGCAACTTTGTCAGTAGCTCCTTTGATGTAAGTTTTGAAAATAGAAGTAATCGTTTTTTGTTCTCCTTTTACTTTATCTTCATAATGAATAATGGCATTAAATTCTTTATGCTTACAGTGTTCTGACCAAGTCTGTGCTAAAACTTCCAACTCACAATCAGTTGGGTGAATAGGCAAGCCCATCTCTTCGCGTTTTGCTTTAATTTCAGGATTCAGATAATAATCCCGAATAGCTTGCATCTCTTCTAAATTCAATGCAAGTACTTTGACTTTAGATAGTTGAATTAGCTCCTCATCTTTTAAGCCCTCTAACGCTACAAATTCAATGGTATTATCAATCTCCATTTTCACTTCAGGAACATAATAATTCATTTCAATCTTTCCCGATTCTAGCCCAGCATAAACATAAGTGAAGTGATTGATTAAAGGGTTGCCCAATAAGCGTTCTCCCACCAATTTGAGTTGATCTTCACTCAACTTCTTCTCAAAAAAATAAATATATTGAGAGAAAATATGTTGGGTATTCACATCCAACTCCAAATTGAAAAAATCTGCCAAAGCCATCTGAGCAGAGGTTCCTTCATCATCAGTTACACCGGGCAATTGAGCCACTGCTACTGCACAAGCAAAGTCAATTGGTTCAAAATAACTATTTACTAAAACCTCATCTGTTATATTATCTTGAATACAACCTTCCGCAAAAGCTTGAAGTTGTTCTTCTGTCAGATCGTAGTTAATAGAAAATAATTGAGCAGTTTTGACTTTGCCCGTGTTGATGTTGAGTTGAGATTTTGCATTTTGCTCAATACTGTTGCCTTTGGCATCAGTGATGTTATCTCTAAAAAAGCGTTCTATTGTGTTGTAAGACATAAATTAATCTCTTGATTTCGAGTTAAATCTATAAAAAAAGACCGTCCGTTTTGGACAGTCTTCGCTATTTAAAATTTGTAAGTTAGTTGCACAGTTCCACAGTCAATTTTTATTTGAGAGTTGGAAGTGATTTTTCCAGCTGCTCGAGCATTGTAGCCAGCTGAGTCTGCTATTTCCAGTAAGGGTTGCACTTCATCTTCTTTGACAATTAGTAACATACCATTCCCCATATTCCAATAGAGATAGGCATCTTCTGCTTTTACATTTCCAAGTTCCATTACTTTTTGAATGACTTCTAATGGTTCAAAAAGATTGTTGAGTTCTGCTCCCAAATTGGTTGTTTTCAAAACTCTACGGAAGTTGTCTGCAATTCCACCTCCTGTGATATGAGCAATTCCTCTAGGGAGGATATTTCCTTTAATAAATTGACTAATAACTGGAGCATAAATTAGCGATGGAGTGATTAAAGCTTCTCCCCATGTTTTATTTTCATCATAAGTTTGACTGTGCCAATCATCTCCAAAATTAGCTTGCATAATTCGGCGTAAAAGAGAAAATCCGTTACTGCGAAATCCTCGACTTTGAAGTGAAATGACAACATCTCCCTCTTTAACAGTCGTTCCATCAATAGGTTTTTCTAGAGCTTCTGGTAAAATTCCAATAGCGGTAGAACACCAATTGAAGTTCATACGATCTCCATAGCCTCCAATACGATCTCCTAATTCTGCAATTTCGCCACCAGTTATACTCATTTTAGCAAGGTTACAAGCTTCAGTGAGTCCTTTCATCAATTCATTGATAACTTCTCTATCTAATTGATTGACATCAATAATATTAGAGATGCTTGTAGGCTCAAAACCAGCTGTAGCTAAATCATCTGCAACCATTGCTACTAGGTCAAAACCTAGTGTATTGTAAATTTCAGTGCGTTCTGCTAACTCAATTTTAGTCCCAATCCCATCAGAGCCAATTCCGATACGTTGGTTGCCAAATTGCAGCATATTTGCAAAGACTCCATCTACATCTAACGCTAAAGCACCTGCTTTTTTATTTCGATTGCTGAAGGTTTGTTTTGCCCAGCCAAAAGCGTCTTTTGAGCAAAGATTACCTAAATCAATGTCTAATCCACTTTGTTTTTGATCTGCCATTTAGCCTTTTTTTATTGAAGATTTAATTCTAAAAGCTCCATTTGCACTGCTTTTCTACCTTATTAAAAATAAGATGCAAACCTCCTTCGCCCCCCAAAGAAAGTGCAAAATTAGATTCTTTTCCTTGCTTTTCATAGGATAACGGGTGAAAATTAACAATAAATTAACCTAGGTTTTGTTCAAAAATGTGTAGAATATGGATTTTCATCCTTAAATTTGCTCGCAATTTTTTTGGAAATCACAGCATGTAAAAAACTCGAAGGAGTGGGCTATGTGCATAAAATTCATCATTGGCTATGAAAAAATTGCTAAAAACAGGACTCACATTTGATGATGTCCTACTCATTCCTGCCTATTCAGAGGTTCTTCCTGATCAAGTTAGTCTTTGCACACAACTTACCAAAAAGATTCAACTCAATATTCCTTTAGTTAGTGCTGCAATGGATACTGTTACTGAAGCTGATATGGCTATAGCAATGGCTAGACAAGGTGGACTAGGCATTATTCACAAAAACATGACAATAGAAGAACAAGCTGAAGAAGTTGGGCGAGTGAAGCGTTCTCAAAACTTCATCATCACTAAACCCTTCTATCTTTCTGCAGATCACTATGTCTATGAAGCAGAAGCACTGATGTCTCGTTATAGAATATCAGGTGTTCCTATTTGTGATGAGGATAAAAGACTTATTGGTATTTTAACAAATCGTGATCTTCGATTTGAAACCAATTTTAATCAAAAAATTGGTAATGTTATGACTAAAGAAGGGCTAATTACAGCTCCTCTAGGAACCACATTAGAAAGCTCAAAAGCGATTCTTCGTCAACATCGAGTAGAGAAATTGCCTTTGGTTGATAAAAATGGTAGATTAGGTGGGTTAATAACCATTAAAGACATTGAAAAGGCTGAACGTTATCCTCATGCAGCCAAAGATGAAAAAGGGCGCCTCTTAGTTGGGGCCGCTGTTGGCACATCTAAAGACACAATGGAACGTATTGAACAGCTTGTTGAAGCGGGTGTAGATGTTATTGCTGTAGATACAGCACACGGACATTCCGTTAAAGTTTTGGATATGGTTCGTAATATCAAAAAAGCATATCCCAATCTCCAAATTATTGGAGGAAATGTGGCTACAGCCAAAGCTACAATTGCCTTAATCGAAGCTGGTGCAGATGCCATTAAGGTAGGGATTGGACCTGGATCTATTTGTACAACTCGGATTGTAGCAGGTGTTGGAATTCCTCAAATTACTGCGATTTATGACTGTGCTGAAGCTGCAAAACCTTATAACATTCCTGTAATTGCTGATGGTGGAATTAAATACTCAGGAGATTTGGTTAAGGCTTTGGGTATGGGAGCTAGTATTTGTATGATGGGAAGTGTTTTTGCAGGTTGTGAAGAAAGTCCTGGTGCAATGGAATTGTATCAAGGCCGAAAATTCAAAGTCTATCGTGGAATGGGATCAATTGCTGCAATGGAAAAGGGGAGTAAAGACCGGTATTTTCAGCATAATTCAAAAAAACTAGTTCCTGAAGGTGTAGAAGGGAGAGTAGCTTATAAAGGCTATGTAGAAGACACTATATATCAAATGATTGGTGGAATTCGACAAGGTATGGGTTATGCAGGAGCTAAGGATTTTAAAACTTTACATGAAACTGCAGAATTTGTTCAAATCACAAATGCCGGTTTACGAGAAAGTCATCCACATGATATTCAAATTACTAAAGAATCACCAAATTATAGTGTAGAATAAAGCAAAGTTATCCAACATCTATCTTTCAGACTCTTACAAACTTATATAAAATGACAAATGAATTAGTATTGGTACTTGATTTTGGAGCACAATATAATCAACTGATTGCTCGTCGTGTCCGAGAAGCCAATGTTTATTGTGAAGTTGTTCCTTCTAGCATTAGCCCTGCTGAGATCAAAAAACGTAATCCTAAAGGAATTATTTTCACAGGTGGACCTAGTGTAGTTTATGAAAAAGGGGCACCAACAGTTGACCAAGAAATTTTTGATTTAGGGATTCCTATCCTTGGCATTTGCTATGGTGCTCAACTAGTTGTACATATGAATGGAGGTGAGGTTGAAGCTGCCGTACGTCGTGAATATGGAAAAAAGGACTTAGTAGTAGAGCCGCATGCTATTTTCAAAAATGTGCCAACCAATACAACTTGTTGGATGAGCCATACTTACCAAGTAAAGCAACTACCGGCAAATTATCAACCTATTGCAAAGACAGATCATTGTCCTGTAGCAGCTTTTGCTAATGATGTAAAGCAAGTTTATGGTTTCCAATACCATCCAGAAGTAATGCATACTCCTGAAGGAACTAAAATGCTCCACAACTTCCTCTATGAAGTTTGTGCATGTATTGGTGAATGGAAAATGAGCAACTTTGTAGAAGAAACAGTTGCCAAATTACGAGAAGAGATTGGTGATCGTCAAGTTTTGTGTGCTTTATCTGGAGGTGTTGACTCTTCTGTTGCAGCAATGTTAGTACATAAAGCGGTAGGCAAACAACTCACCTGTATTTTTGTAGATAATGGTCTTTTACGCAAAAATGAAGCTGAAATGGTTGAAAAAGTCTTCACAGAACAGTTTGACTTGAACTTAATTTGTGTAGACGCTAGAGAACAATTCCTTGATAAATTAAAAGGAATCACTGATCCTGAAGCTAAACGTAAAGCTATTGGAGAAACCTTTATTCGTGTTTTTGAAGCTGAATCAAGAAAGCTAAATGATATTGAACTTTTAGTTCAAGGTACTATTTATCCCGATGTTATTGAAAGTGGTGCAGGACATGCTGCTGTAATCAAAAGCCACCACAATGTTGGAGGTCTTCCTGAAGATATGAGCTTTACAGGAATTATTGAACCACTCAATCTTCTTTTCAAAGATGAAGTTCGTGCTGCTGGTCGTGAAATGGGGATGCCTGAAATGGTGGTTGCACGACAACCTTTTCCTGGCCCTGGTTTAGGTATTCGGGTAATTGGGGATGTTACAGAAGAGAAATTAGCTATCCTTCGTGAAGCAGATTGGGCTTATCGTGATGAAATTGCAAAAGCTGATTTAGATAAAGATATTTGGCAATATTTTGCTGTATTAACTGGCATTAAAACAGTTGGTGTAATGGGGGATGAACGCACCTATAGCTATACTATAGGTTTACGTGCAGTAACAAGTACGGATGGAATGACAGCTGATTGGGCACGTATCCCTTTGGATGTCTTAGAAAAAATCTCTACTCGTATTGTTAATGAGGTGAGTCATGTTAATCGTGTAGTTTATGATATTACTTCCAAACCACCTGCAACTATTGAGTGGGAATAAACTAATATGATGATTTAAAACCCCCAAACTAGGGACAAAAATTCATTAAAGATTGGAGCTAAAACTCCAATCTTTTTTTTGCCCTTAAAAAAGGCGAAGCACTAAACTCCCCCAAGTTTAGTGCTTCTATAAATTTTCCCCAAAATTTACCCTTTAGTTAGTTTAACCTAACTAAACTATGAAACGAGGAGATTTAATCTCCTTTGTTTTAAGAACTATATTTCTATTTTTTGCTTGTTAATACAAATTTGCTATAAATACAGAGAAAAAACAACAGCAATTTTCTTATTTAAGAATTTTAGGTAATTCACTTAGCCACATACTATTAAGCTTGAAATGCAATATAGGCTCATAGAATTAAAATGAATAAGAAAAGTACAAAAAAGCGGTCAAGTAGAGCACTTGACCGCATATAGAGTTTCCTCATAATCCACCTTAACTAACCTCTGAAAATCGGAATAAATCCCTCTCTATTAGAAGGATATAACAAAAAAATCGAAAACTAGAGGATATCCACATTTAGCTATTTTAGGTAAAAAATGGATAAGCTTGCTTAGCCCAATAAATTAGACATTTGCATAGCACGAATCATTCTTGTCACACCAATTCCTCCACCACTTCGAGGAAAAAACTTAAAAGATAAAAACTCTTCTAATTCTGCGATAACTCGATCTTTCCCAAAGAGTTCGAATATTTTTGCAGCATATGCTCCATTTTCGATGGTGTGAAACGTATCCCACATCATTTGAGCATCACAACTGCGTTCTGCAGAACCAATTGTTTCTTGTCCATGCAATAATACATCTACCTTTTCTGCAATTCCTTCTTTAGTATCACTACGCTTCATATTCCAAAATGGACTACTGTATTCTGGGAAATGCTTTAGAAAGAAGACAGGCCCATGATCGGCTTCAATCAGTGCTTCATGCTCACTCTCTAATTCTTTAGTCTCATAAAACTTAGCAACATCTAAATATTCACCTTCAGGATAACTTCCATTTTTAGCAAAGCCTAAAAACTCAACTAATTCTTCCTCTAATTTGATCATCTCATCCAAACCTCCATGCATTTCAAACTCAAACATGGGAAAGATCATACAATGACGTCCAATTTGAGCTTTGGGCTCATTTCGGTAACTTGTGCTCACACAAAAATAGCCTGGCACATCTGGCTTGTGCAACAATTCATACTCCAACCACATTTGTCCAGTTTGAGGTAGAGGCCAAGTTTTTCCCGCATAATCATAGGTTCCAATATTAAAAGGATCCTCACATGCAGCTAAAATACTTAAACGATTTTGGGTATGTACCTCAACAAATCCCTTTTGGACAAAAAAAAGCCTCATCTTTTCAACAACTTGTGAAAATAGATGAGGCTCAATCATTGGAAACAATGGTGAATGAAGAGAATGCTTCGTTCTGTCTGTTTGGCTCAGCGGCTTGGCTGATGGCATTACAATCATTTTAACTACTTTTTTGGTTCAATAAATTTAATCTGGTTTTTTGTCATTTAGTCTTTGGTTCCGACTAAATTGGCGCAAATAACGGGCAGTGAATCCCTATCCTCCAAATCTAAATTTACTTTTTTTTAAAAAAGTGCTAAGCTTAATTGATCTCAACTAAAAAGTTGTATTTTTGCTCTTTATCCTTTTGCTAAAAATCCTGTTATTTTAGAGGAAAATTCGTCTTTAGTACAAGCCTTGAATTCTAGCTCTAGTTTGTTTTCCCCTCTAATTACTGAATGTTCTTTCATTCCATAATACATTTGAGTCCCCTTAACACAACTTCCAATTAACCTTAAACGAGTTTTTAAAGGAACATCTTTAAATACAATGTAATCTTCTGTATAGGCAGAGGGAGTAACTACAGTATTCTTATCTACAAACATTAAGTTAAGATTTGCATTACCTTCTCGCTTTACTAGAACATGTGTCCTTTCTTTTATATCGGGTAATTGGATTTTTTTATCTATATTCAAAAAGCCCAAACCTCCTAAAGTAAAGAATTTGCGTTTATCTGATGTTGACTTGTCAAATTCATTCCAAACATCCAACATTATTTCATCATAGGCTTCTTGACTTTCTAAAGTATCTAAAGCTCCTCGAGTCATTGATTGAAAAGTAAAAGTTGGAGAAAGTTGACAATTCTCTTTTCTTTTATAAAAATTATGGTTTTTCATGAAATTCACAAAGTATTGGCTTGCCCTAGCTTTAAGACTATCTCCTAAAATATTATCCCATCCAATCATATTGCCTTCTCGATCTAATGTGAGACTTACAGTCCATTCTTTTCCTAATAACTGAATCATATCATTTTTGGGCAAATGGAGCTCATCAATAAAATATGTTCTAGCTATTTTGCTGAATCTACCAGCTGTAAGAACTGCAATAGGAGCCATTTCCTTACTATTTTCATCTAAAACCCAGTAAATATCATCTCTCTCATCAGCTACTCCATAATACATCTCCATTTCTCCATCAACAAAATCTGGCATCTTTAAAATCAGCTCACTATTGGGAGCTAAATCTATTATTCCTTGGTCTGTAGAAGCTTCAATATGAAACATTCCAGCAGACTCTAGTAAACCTCCGTTCGTAGTCATTGTAGTGAGTTGTTGTACATAAGCATCTTTTTGATCTTCATACACTCTCATACTTATTTTTACAGGTAGATCTGTATCAAAACTCCCTTTTGGAATAATTAGTTCTGTTCCATTTATAGTAGTTATTCTTTCTGTTTCATTAGGGTTAATTACAAACTCTTCTAATTCTGGTAAGTAAGCACTCAAATCAGCTTTTTCAGCAAATAATGCTTTTTCAGAACTTGCCACTCTAGCCTTTTTGGTACAAAGTGAGCGTTGATCCGTTTCTATAATTACTACACCTTCTTTTTCAGTAGTATCTATTGTAATTTCTTCTTTTTCAATTGTGCTAATTTGAGTAATTTCTTTTTCAGGAAAAATCTTATTGATTTGATCATTTTGGCAAGAAATGACCAATCCTCCTAAAAAGAGGATTAAAAAGGCTACTTTTCTCATAGTTTCAGTTTTTGAATAAAGGCAAATAAGCATCCCAAGTCCATCTTGAGACACCTCATTTTTAGTATAATGATGAAAGGTTAAAAGGTTACAACTTTATCCTAAATTTATCTTAGACGTTACACGCTAAACGTTAAACGTGTATGCTATTTATTTTCTATTCTTTTCTCTAAACTTCCTAAATTCAAATATTTTCAAGAATAGATTTAACAAATAGGCTATATTTTTCATGGACTTGTTGTAGTTTTGCAGCAAATAAATCCAATGCTCATCTTTAAACAAAAATCATGGATAAAGAAAAACTTGTTCTCCAGCTCTTCGATTTAGGTGTCTTGCAATTCGGACAATTCACACTAAAAAGTGGCTTATCTTCTCCATTTTACCTTGATTTTCGCCGTGTAGTGGCCTATCCTGAAACTTTAAAACACATTAGTGACCAACTTTGGGAATTGATTAAGGAATTAGACTTTGATCATCTTTGTGGAGTGCCTTATGCTGCACTTTCACTAAGTTCTGCTATATCTATGCGCCACAACAAACCAATGATTGTCAAACGCAAAGAAGTGAAAAAGCATGGCACTAAAAAGATGGTGGAAGGAATTTATGAAGAAGGGGAAAAAGCTGTCGTTATTGATGACGTAATTAGTAGTGGTATTAGTATGATCGAGACCCTTGAGGTTATTGAAGATGAGGGTTTAGAGGTAGATTATGTAATTGCAATTGTAGATCGTATGCAAGGAGGAGTATCTACCTTAGAAAAACAAGGTTATGAAGTAAAAAGTGTCTATACTATTGAGGAGATTTTAAATATTCTCCATAAAAACAATAAAGTAGATGATCATACTTATAAATTAACCTTAGAGTTTATTCATAATAATCAAATTGGTTATGACAAACTTCGTTTGCAACGTAATGTCGTTCCCAAACTAAGCTACTCTACAATCAAAATCAATACTGCCAATGAAATCACCAAACGACTATTGACAATCATAGAAAGCAAACAAACCAATCTTTGTTGTTCTGCAGATGTCAATACTAAAAAAGAATTATTGGAATTAGCGGAACAAGTAGGGCCTTACATTTGTATGCTAAAAACCCATATAGATACTGTTGCAGATTTTGACTCTGAATTGATTGTCAAGCTAAAATCCTTATCTCAAAAGTATAATTTCCTTCTTTTTGAAGATCGGAAATTTGCAGATATTGGGCATATCGCCAAACAGCAGTTCACCTCAGCTCCATTAAATATTGCAGATTGGGCAGATATTGTTACAGTGCATGTAGTTGCTGGATCTTCTAGTATTGATGCTCTTCGCTCAACAGAACAGTTAGATACTACTGGTTTAATTGTGGTGGCACAAATGTCTACTGAAGACACCCTAACTTCTCGTGATTATACCAAAGAAGCACTAAAAATTGCACAAAAGCATCAAGATGTAGTAGTCGGTATTGTAGGTCAGAATAAGCGTCCTCGAGATGCAGGCCTTATGATGTTTACTCCAGGTATTAAACTAGAAGCTGGAGGAGATGCTCATGGCCAAGTCTACAATACACCTCAAGAAGCATTTGAAATGCGTGGAATTGATGTAATGATTGTAGGTCGTGGCATTTACCAATCAGAAAATCCTGCTAAAAAATCTGCAGAATACAAACAGGTTGGTTGGAAAAGTTATCTCAAGCGGTTAGGTTTAGAGGAATAAGATCCACTTGTCATTCCCTATAAAAAAAAGGTCAGAACTCTGTTCTGACCTTTTTTTATTTAACAGCTTGTTCCAGAATACTATGATGATAAGTATTTACATTACCATATTTTGCATCATAAGCCTTCCCTATTGGAAAATCTTTTTGATTACTTAATTTTGTTGCAGCATAACCCCACTTCTGAGCTTTATCTAAAGGACAAGCAATAGCATTTAATGCACAATAACCAGATATGCTATAGTAATTTTCATCAATACTTGTGATTTTTGCATCCAAGTCAGAAATATAATCCTTCACATGGCTCAAATCCTCTTTAATCTCACCTAATTCTTTTTCATGATACTCCAACTGATCTGCAATTAAACGAATACTTTTCACTAACCCCATATTAGGCCTATGAGTAACAAGTTCAGTTTTTCCTTGAATTAGCAATTCGTAAATTCGATCATAAACCCAAAGTTCAAAATCAACAGACAACCAAGAAGCGAGTTTTAAAGCTAATTTTTCATCCATCCAAGTTCCTTGCAACTCAGGTATTCCTCCTTGCACAACCCTCAAAACTTCGCGTTGATCTTCGTTACGGGAATTCTCGTAACGTCTTTCTAAAGCTAAAATATATCCTTTGGTTTGTTTCAAACGTAAAAAATCATTCACCCTTTTATTTTTAAAAGGTTTAATCATTTCTGTTGCATTTACCATCTTATTCCCATCAGAAAATTCAAAAGAAATCATTTTTCCTTCATATTCAAATTTGTGGAGATTTCCCATATTTTAGATTCAATTAAATTGAAATTCGATAAAAACCCTATTTTATGATTTATTTTATAAGAATAAATATATTATATATCTATGTTTTAGATAGAATAAATATTTCATTAAAAAGGATCCTTTTTAATATAATAATTCAAAACATATAAAAAAAGCTGAGCATTTCTAAGATAGAAATGTTCAGCTTTTTTTATAAAATTAGATTTACCAAATTACTCTACTATTGTACAGCTGGTAAGAAATTATCATTCAAGTAATATACATAAGACCACAACATTGCAAAAACAATAAGAAAAAGTACTAAACCCAATAAAAAGCGTTCGGTTCCCCAAACATTATCATTATGACCACTCATAACTATATGATTTTAATTATTTAATTTCTATTTAAAGTCTAGCGCTAAGTTAAAAAATAATGCTAAAAACCCTATGCTTCCAAACCTTTTTTTAGTTTAAGCAGAGACAAAAAGGTATTTATGCCCAAACAATACCTAAAAACTTATAACTTAGAGTATAGATACTCTATATAGAACAATATTAGACCTATGAAAAAAATTATACTTTACTTCTCTTTCCTTTTGTCCTTTCATTTGCTTTCCGCTCAAGCCCCCTCAGATTATGCGGTAGAGTTAGCTGCTTTTGATCAATCAGTTCCTCTTAGTTATTTTAAAAAAATTAAAGGTGTTTATGAAACTTATGATGTAAATCAAATCTATCGTTATCATATTGCTGCTCCTACAAAGGAAGAGGCTGATGTTATCTTGGGTCGAGTAAAAAAACAAGGATTTCCTAATGCCCGAATTATTGATTTTGCTTATATCCGGGAAGTTTGCGAAGCAAAATGTGGTTATATTCCTCCCAAAAGAACTACTTTGGGAGCTATCCCAAATAATATTAGCAACAACACTACAAGTCGAAATGCTAACAATAATACCCCAACAAAAAACACAACATCACTTAGTGCCACAGCACTTTTAGGCAAAAATGCAGAAAAAATACCTGAAAGCCTACAAGATGAAGTATGGTTAGCATTTTATGAACAATATAAGGACCTTGGTCTTAAGGAAGAATTTCTTTACCAAATCTATAAAATATTTGGTAGTTCTATAAATATTGACAAAGCAGCTTGGTTTGAATTTTTAGAGAAGAACAAACATCTTGGAGCTACCAATGCGGAACTTTTCGACTTTTTTATGAAATATGGGGATCTGAGCATTAGCCAAGCAGATTGGTTTGTCTACAAAAATGGTGATGATGAAAATTTTAAAAATTGGATGCAATTTAAAGAACGTAACAATAATTTAGGAGCTACCAATTCGGAACTTCTAGCATTGTACAATGAGTTTGGTAATATTGTGATAAGTCAAGCTATGTGGTTCTTATTCAAAGAAGATCAAAAAAAGAAAGGTAAAGATCCTAGTGATTTTGAAACAGGTGATTGGGGAGAGCCCACAACTAATAATTATGCAGATATAGAAACTATTGGTTTTGTACTTTTTGAATTTGGGGGAACTAAACTCTCAACTAAAACCTATCAAGAACTAGACAAAGTAGTTAATGCACTCAAAAGAAATAAAAATCTAAGTGTAGAATTAGTTGGTCATGCTGATGCAATTGGCAATGCTGCTAATAACAGAGCATTATCTTTACGTCGCGCAAAACAAGTACAAAGTTACTTACTAAAAAAAGGAGTTCCTAGCCAGCAAACCAAAGCTACAGGAATGGGAGAAGACTCCCCTATTGCTATCAATAATACAACTGATGGAACAGATAGCCCTGAAGGACGAAAATACAATCGACGTGTTGATTTGCGAGTGACAGATCCAAATGGTAATTTGGTACAATTAGTCTCCCTAGTTACTATTCCAGAACAATTGCGTCGAAGAAATTAAAATAGAAATGCCGATTCTAATTATTAGAATCGGCATTTTGATAAAAAACAAACACCCCTTAGAGTCTAAATGATAGTTTACTCTCTAAACCTTTAGGAAGTTTTGGTAATTTTTGTCTTGGAACTAGATAGGTCGCCAAACTATTCAACTCTGCAAAAATCTGATGTTTTTCCATTGCTCCTTTAAGGTAACCAGCTCCTGAAGATCCTCCAGTTCCAGCACGCATCCCAATCATTCGACGTACCATAATGATGTGACGATAACGGAAAGTTGCCATCAACTCATCAATCTCTAAAACCATATTTAGTAAACGATAAGGTTGTTGCAAAAGAGGGTATTCACGATATAATGTGATAAATAAAGCTGCTCGACAAGCATTAGCACTTAAACGCATTTCACGTCCATCCATACCCATAAAAATTTGATCAAAAGCTTTCATACTAATTGATTCTCGCTCTCCAGCTTGAAGTCCAGCTTGATAAATCTTGCGATAAGCTCCCCAAAATGGGTGCAAACTCTCATCTGCTCCCTCAGGCAATTCAAAATTAGCCCAATATTTATCGACAATCCAAAAAGGCATACGACTCAACCATTGATCCAATAATTCAAACAAAGAAGGATTTGTCTCAGCTTTCTCAACAGCTTGGATATGCTCTTCTCTTAATTGTTGTTGGTAATATTTTTGAGCAAACCGATGCTCCATTTTTAGACCTAACTTTGTTTCCAATAAACGAAATTGAAAACTCTGAAATCCAGATGCAGGAGTCAATAAATCTCTAAAGTCTAAAAAATCCATAGGAGTCATAGTTTCTAAAACTCGTACCTGATTTACCAAAAGCTTCCAAATTTCAATAACTCTTCCCAAGCGATGTGTAGCAATCTGCATTCCTGCAGAATTATCATCAATCTCGTCGTTCATAAAAATCTCCAGAATGGAGTCTAAATCATGCATAATTTGCTTAAACCAAAGCTCATAAGCTTGATGTATAATAATGAACAACATTTCATCATGTGCTTCCACATTTTGTGCCTCACTTTCAGGAAACTGTGCATCTAGAATTTTATCTAGAGCTAAATAATCCCCATAATACTGCTCCTTTCCGGTATAAGAGTTTTTCATATTCTATGAATCTTTAAATGGTTGGTATCTATCCTAATTTATTTAACAAAAATCCTAAATTGGTATTCTTCTTCTAAATCAAATCTAAAATATTTTCGAATAAACAGTAAAGTCGTCCCTTCTAACTTTGAATTAAATGTAAATGTAGTTTGAGCAGCATCTCCCCCAGTCATCCCTGACTTCATTCGTTCAGCATTTTCATATTTAGTATTTGTTTCCATGTGTCCCAAAACCTCCGCATTTTCAATCTCAAATTCAGCGGTATACCCTACTGAAACATGTTCATGGTAAGTAAAAGTACATTTGTCACCGATCTTCAAATGAATTTCTTTTTCCAATGGTGATAATTTTACTACTTTCATTGCTACTATATTTATTTTGATCGCCAAGATACAGGAATTCCCCGCAACTTAAACATTCAGTATGAAAAAATACATGATCTTCATCATCCTTCTAGGGTACTTGAGTAGTTGCCAAATGCTTCGAAATAGTTCCTCTACCAACAACTCTAATTACATTGCCCAAACTTTGGAGGAAGGCTTAATAGATTGCTTCCCTCCTTATTGGGATTCATTGAAAAACCGTTGGACATTCTGTGAATTATCTGCTGCAGTAGCCTATCAACAAAAACTCTTTGTTGCTAGTGATAAAACTATTCCAAATCACAGCTCTGTATTGAAAATGACGATAGATGATGGCAATATTAGCAATCCTAAATCTCCTACTTATGTAGATAGAGAACTTTTGCAAGCTGCTATAAAATTTGAAGATTTCAGTATTAGTCCTGACCAAAAATATATATTTTTGACTACTGGTTTTGATCGCTTAAAGCCAGATGATTGGGATGCATACAATTGTTTATTAGCTTGGCCTGCTGACCAAGTAGAAAATGTACAACTCTTAGCATCTAGTGATAGAAATGGAGTAAAATCCTCCATCAATTTACGTCAAAAAATAAAAGCTGCTTTAGCAGATAATAACCAACCTGAAGGACCTAAATATTTTAAGGTTGAAGGTCTTGCTGCCACTCCTAATCAACAGTTAATTTTTGGGATAAGGGAAATGGGAAATCGTTATGATGATTTTCAATATAAAATTGTGTTATTAGCTATCAATTATAAAATTGACGAAAAAGGGCAAATCAAACTTGGAGAAAGAATGGACGCGATTTATGAGTTTAATCCATTCAAACAAGACTATCCAAACCTCCAACTCCCAATCGCCTTATCAAGTATCGAGTATGACATCCACCACAACCACTTTTATTTGACTACAAGTTTTGAGCATGATGAAAAGTTGGGAGCTTATCTATGGATTTTGGACCAAAAGTCAATTGTGGATGGTGCTGCTCCTCAACTTCTAAAAACAATTGAAAATCTGCCTTTTGAAATGAATCATAAAGCAGAAGCAGTTAGTATTATTGGAAAGAATAAACTTTTGATTATTCATGATGATGATCGCTCTTTAATTGAAGGAAGAAAACCTCATCAATCTGCTTTCCAAATCCTAAACATTAATACCCCTTAAATTTTAATCCTAAGCGACTATTAATTCTTTTACTAGTAAGACTACCAAGTTTAATCAAAAGTGCCTTAAAAAGGCAAAAAAAAGCCTTTCGAGGCTAATTCAATCTAAATAAAATATTCTTGGCAGAATCTCTAATTCTAATCAACAGAAAAATATTAAATCTAGGAAAATTCTAACTGAGTAAAAATTATTCCTAGAAAATAGCTAAAGCAGTCCTAAATCTGTCGTTTTTAGTCTATTTCGAACGACAGATTTAGGACTTTGGGTATTCAATTAGCAGAAATTTTAAGAAAAAAGTCCTAAAATTGTCGTTTTTTGAGCAGCTCATCGGTGGTTTTTTAGTAAAAAATAAGAATCGAGTCCTAAAATTGTCGTTTTTCGAGCTTTAAAACGACAGATTTAGGACTTTTGGGCGACTTCATGCCTATTTTCGCTAGAATCAAGTCCTAAAATTGTCGTTTTTCAATAAAAATAGCTTGATTTTGCAAAGGAAAAGCTGTATTTTATCTTTAGGAGAATATCCAAGTCCTAAAATTGTCGTTTTTCGATGCTTTAAAACGACAGATTTAGGAGTGAAAAATCTAAAACTGGAGTCAAACTTGGTAAAATAGTACAAAACTATACATTTTTATGTTCTACTTATTTTATTTTTTTAAGTATTACGTATTTTATTATGTTTGCAATTTAAAAAAATCTTTAAAAAAGGAAAAACAACACCAAAATCTGGAAATTTCCTTGTTGTTGTTTTTTTATTAATTTTAATCTTTTAATCTTTTCGGTGCTCTACAGCCCACTGTTTATCGGGCTTTCAGATTTGAAAAACGACAGATTTAGGACTAAAAACGACAGATTTAGGACTAAAAACGACAGATTTAGGACTTTCGAACGACAGATTTAGGACTAAAAACGACAGATTTAGGACTAAAAACGACTTATTTTTTTTGTTGTCGTTTTTTAGTTTTATATTGCTTTTCAGCATAAATTTTAGTGAAAAATGGATAACGTAGGAGACAATAAAACAGATAAATCGAAAGAAATTATTGTTCGGGAAGCAAACGAACTGGTTGAAGCGAATTATAAATTCGATATCTGGGAAGATCGTATTTTCTTAATGACTTTGG
>JAGSHF010000122.1 GCA_023954685.1 Flavobacteriaceae bacterium
ATTGATTTCATCCATTACTTTAGCGTTGATAGTTTGGTATGGTGGTTTAAATGTGGTAGATCAACAATTAACAACATTGGGTGATTTAACCGCGTTTATCATGTTTATCCCCATGATGTTTAGACCGTTAAATCAAATAGCCAATAAGTTTAATACGTTACAAATGGGTATGGTTGCTGCTGATCGTGTCTTTAAAGTACTCGATACTACCGCAAATATTGATGATTCAGGGGTTAAAGTCGTTGAACATTTTAAAGGTGATATCGATTTTAAAAATGTTGAATTTTCTTATGTTGAAAACGAAAAAGTTTTAAAGGGTGTGTCTTTTCGGGTGGATGCAGGTAATACTGTAGCTATTGTGGGCGCTACTGGCGCAGGAAAATCGACAATAATTAATTTGTTAAACCGGTTTTATAATATTGATGCGGGGGCTATTTGCGTAGATAATATCAATATCAAAGAGGTTACCTTAAAATCCCTACGTCAGCAAATTGCAATTGTACTGCAAGATGTGTTTATGTTTGCCGATACTATTTTAAATAATATCACTTTAAAGAATCCGGATATCACTGAAGAAGATGTCCGTAAAGCTGCCAAACAAATTGGTATAGACGAATTCTTTATGAGCTTACCTAATGGGTACCATTATAATGTAAAAGAGCGCGGTGTGATGTTGTCTTCAGGTCAAAGGCAGCTCATTTCATTTCTTAGAGCTTTTGTAACAAATCCAAGTATATTGATTTTAGACGAGGCGACCTCTTCGGTGGATTCACATTCAGAGCAATTGATTCAAAACGCCACAGATAAAATCACTAAGGGAAGAACTTCAATTATTATTGCTCACCGATTGGCTACCGTTAAAAAAGCAGATAACATTATTGTAATGGATGCTGGTGAAATTGTAGAGCAGGGTACTCATGACGAATTGCTCAAAAAGGAAAATGGATATTATAAAAATCTGTATGAAGTGCAGTTCTTAGCAGAGGCTGAAGAGTTAGAATTATAGTTGTTATTCCAATTCTTCTTTTATTTTTTGAATTAAATCTTCGGTATTTTTATACATTGTAAACTCACCATTTTTAATATAAGAAACTTGACCGGTTTCTTCTGATACCACCAAGCACAAAGCATCAGTTTTTTCAGTAATGCCTATGGCGGCACGATGTCTAAGTCCGAATCGGGCAGGAATGTTTTTCTCATTATTAACAGGCAAAATAACACGTGTTGCTTTAATTACATTATTGGCAATGATTATTGCGCCATCATGCAATGGGCTATTTTTAAAAAAGATGCTTTCTAAAATGGGCTGTGTCACTTTAATGTTCATCTCATCTCCAGTTGGCACTAAAAAATCTAAGTTATTATTGCGTTCTAAAACAATTAAAGCACCAGTTTTTGAACTCCCCATCTTTACACAAGCGGCCACTGTAGTTTTTGCATTTGTAATTTCGTCAGCTTGAGTTTTTAGAAACTTAAAGCGTTTAGAAAAATTACCTTTTCTACCAATATTCGTAGACCCAACCATAAGAAGAAACTTTCTTATTTCAGGCTGAAAAACAACAATTAAGGCTATAATACCCACGCTCATAAATCCGCCAAAAATACTACTGAGCAATTCAATATTAAGGAAACTAGTCAATCGCCATGCGAAATAGATAAAGATGATACCAATAAAAATATTAATGGCTACAGTGCCTTTAATAAGCTTGTATACATAATATAGTAAGAGGGCAACCAGTATAATGTCTATGACATCAACGACTGTAAATTTGAGTAACTGATCAAAAATTTCCAAGTAAGCCTAAGTTTAATTTTTAATAAATATAGTTAATTATGGGTAAACTCAATATCCATAATTTTGACGGTGTCATTAGAATAATTTAGCAATTTACTTTTATAGAAAATATAATCTTGAAAAAGGATATGACTTGAGTATTCTAAAAGGATGCTTTTTCTATTGTTATGACTATGAATGATACTGTCTAAACCTTTAGTAAATGTTGATTTTGCGTAAGATTTTACAATATTATTGGCGTTTGTTTGTATCACAATTTCACTGTTATTCTTAATAAAGAGCTTAATTTGGGTCTCATCCAAAGCTGAATTTTGGTACATGATTAAGCTGTCTTTTTTTGAAAGGTTATCCTCAAATTGAGTTGTCGTAAATTCAATAAAAGATAAGGTCTTCAAATCTGTATTGTTGCAACTGAAGTAATTACGTGCATTTTTATTTTTATGCATCCCATCGCCATGCCGTTTATCTTGAAGATACTTTAAATGCGGTAAAATTTGTTTTAGCGTTAGGCGTTTGTCAATGTTCACCAGCCAATTGGTGGTGCTTATCATGTTTCTTCTGTTAAATTCAATGTCGCCTGTATCTTTAGTATAAAACATGTAAACAGGGGAAACATCTAAAACTTCGGTAACCAAACTGTTGGTCGTTTCTGGTAGTTGCACAATTTTCTTAGTACAAGACCATGTAAACAATACTATAAAAAGTAATAAATAGGACCTCATTTTAAAGGAGTTGATTGATGATTGTGACGCATTCCATGGCCGCTTTAACGTCATGAATTCTTAATAATTTAGCGCCTTTTGTTAAAGCAATAGTGTTTAAAGCCGTTGTACCATTCAATGCCTGTTCTGGTGAGGTTTCTAATAGTTTATAAATCATGGACTTTCTAGAGATACCAATTAAAATGGGGTGGTCGAGCATTTTTAAAAGCTCCAGTTGATTTAGGAGTTCATAGTTTTGTTCTAATGTTTTTGAAAACCCAAACCCAGGATCTATAATAATATCTTTAATTTGATGTGCCTTCGCTGCTGCAATCTTTTCTGAAAAATAATAAATTATCGATTTAAGCAAATTGTCATAAGTGATATGTTCTTGCATGGTTTGTGGTGTCCCAATCATATGCATCATGATATATGGAACCCCCAATTGACCTATGGTCTCAAACATTTTGTCGTCAAGTTGGCCTGCAGAAATATCATTGACCATGGCCGCTCCGGCTTCAATACATGTTTTTGCGACATTACTGCGAAAAGTGTCAATGGATAAATTTATAGTAGGGAATTCTTTGGTAAGGAATTCAATTACCGGAACAATGCGCTTTAATTCTTCAGCCTCGCTAACATGATTTGCTCCAGGGCGTGAACTATATGCACCAACGTCGATAAAACTAGCACCTTCAGTAAGCATTGAATGTACTTGAGAAGCAACACTTTTTTCATTATGATACACGCCACCGTCATAAAACGAATCTGGAGTTATATTTAAAATACCCATTACTTTTGGCTTGGATATATCTATAAGTTTTCCTTTGCAATTAATGGTCATTTACACCTTATTTGATCCTGACGGTTTAGTCATTTGAAATAAACTTTGAATAGTTTAAAATTTAAGCGAAATTTACGCAAAATTCAATTGACTTTATGCAAAATACATCAAAACAATATGATGCGGTAATATCGGAATGTAGAGCGCTGTTTATTAACAAGATGAGCGACTATGGAAGTGCGTGGCGAATTTTGAGACTGCCCTCACTAACGGATCAAATATTTATAAAGGCACAACGTATTAGAGGCCTACAGCAAAACGCGGTTAGAAAAGTTGATGAAGGGGAGGTGAGTGAGTTTATTGGTATTATAAATTATTGCATTATGGCATTAATTCAACTTGAAAAAGGGATTACAGAACAGCCGGACTTGTCCGTTGAAGCCGCGACGTTGTTATACGATTCACAAATTGCAATCACAAAACAACTCATGCAAGACAAGAATCACGATTATGGAGAAGCGTGGCGTGACATGCGCGTGAGTTCATTAACCGATTTGATTCTACAAAAACTCTTACGGGTTAAACAAATAGAAGATAATTCAGGAAAGACATTAGTAAGTGAAGGTATTGATGCCAATTACCAAGACATGGTTAACTATGCCGTGTTTGCCCTAATACATTTAAACGAAGCATAATTATGAAAATAGCCGTTGTCATCAGTAGAATTTTGGTTGGTGTTTTATTCATCATTTCAGGACTTATAAAGCTTAATGACCCACTAGGGTTTTCATATAAGCTTCAAGAATATTTTAGCACAGACGTGCTTAATATTCCATTTTTAGAACCGTATGCATTGGCGATTTCAGTTTTTGTTGTTGTTCTTGAAGTTGTTTTAGGCGTCTTCTTACTTATTGGTTATAAGCCAAAATTTACAGTCTGGAGTTTGTTAGCGATGATTGTATTTTTTACATTTTTAACATTCTACTCTGCATATTTTGATAAAGTAAAAGACTGTGGTTGTTTTGGTGATGCACTAAAACTAACTCCTTGGGAAAGTTTTACTAAGGATATTATACTCCTTTTCTTTGTTTTAGTATTGTTATTAGGTTTAAAACATATCAAGCCTATTTTTAGTAATTTGACTACAACGGTATTAGCATTGCTCAGTTTTATCGTGAGCCTTTGGTTTGGATATCATGTACTCATGCATCTGCCATCCAAAGATTTTAGAGCTTATAAAATAGGGGATAATCTTATTGAAAACATGAGTATTCCCGATGATGCGCCAAAAGCAATTCAAGAATTCACATGGACGTTTAATGTTAATGGAGAAACGCAAGAGTTTGTGACCAACGGCAGTTACCCATCTGTTGATGGCGAGTATGTAGGTGTAGAAACAAAGATTCTTAAAGAAGGTTATGAACCATCCATTCTTGATTTTTCTATTGAAACTTTAGATGGTGATGTGACTGAAGAAATTTTGATGAAAGAAAACCTCATTATGATCGTATCTTATAGCTTAGAAAAAGCGGAAAAAGACGGTTTGTATAAGCTTAAAGCATTTTCTGATGAAGCTATTAAAATGGGGTATACGGTTATTGGTTTAACATCATCTGGTGAGGCTGCAAAACAGAAAATAAAGGAAGATTACAGCTTAAATTTTGATTTTTACCTCTGTGATGAAAAGGCTTTAAAAACGGTAGTACGTTCTAATCCAGGTGTTTTGGAATTGAATAAAGCTACTGTAAAACAGAAAGTACATTGGAATGATCTTCAAGATTTTCATCTCGAGGAATTACCAAGCGCTATGCTTGACCTTAATTTTGATTTAAAAGCGGAATTGAATGCAATTTATAAGTTAGATCAAGGTATTAGAGAAATATATTTCGCAAAAACACTTGAAGAAAAAAATGCGATGGCCGTAGATCTTAATCTTCCAACACAAGAAAATGCAGGTGGGTTTATGAAATTATGGAATGAGGTTGATTCTATTAATTTGATTAAAGTTGAGAAAATAATTAATGAACACGGATACCCTGGAAAATCTATGGTTGGAGAGCCAGCCAATGAAACGGTTTGGTATGTGATTCAACATTCGTCTAAAATACCAGATTATTTACCTATGATTAAGGAGGCTGCTACCAAAGGGGATTTGGATCAAGACCTTGTGGCTATGATGGAAGATCGCTATTTAATGCAAAATGGTAAAGCACAAATATACGGTACTCAAGGAACGACTTTAGGCCGAGAAGCTGATGCCATAAATATTATTTGGCCAATAGAAGATCCTAGCAACGTGAACCAAAGAAGAGAAGCGGTAGGATTCCAAGAATCAGTAGAGTCTTATGGCAAGCGTCTATATGGTGATGATTTTGAGTTTAAAAATTACACATTAAAAGAGGTTAAGCAATTGGATAAGAATAACGCATGGCTTCAAGATATATTGAAAGATTTAGACTAAAATCAAGCGCCAAAGCGTTGATTTATTAATGGCTTAGCTCTATGCTTATAATGAATAAATAAAGATAGGGGTAAAGCCTAGTTTAAATGTAAAAATTAAAGTTAAATTTAATAAACTCCTGCTTTAGCAGGCATATAATATGAGAAAACAAATTGTAGCTGGTAATTGGAAAATGAATAATGATTTGAAGCAAACGCAAACATTAATTTCTGAATTAAAAAATCAAGTACAAACCTCTATGGCTGAGGTTATGATTGCACCTACCTTTACGAATTTAGTAGGGGCATGTGATGCTTTACAAAATAGTGAAATAGAAGTGATAGCTCAAAACATGCATTTCGCAGAGAACGGTGCTTATACAGGAGAAGTTAGTGCAACAATGCTGAAAAGTATTGGCGTAAACACTGTTATTTTGGGACATAGTGAACGCAGGGCATATTTTAATGAAAACGATGAATTGCTCGCTAAAAAGGTAGACGCGGCTTTGGCTAAAAATATGCGAATTATTTTTTGTTTTGGAGAAGAGTTGCAGGATAGGAATTCTGGACATCATGAGGCTGTTGTAGAGCGTCAAATTAAAAAGGCGTTGTTTCATTTGTCCGGTGAGGCTTGGGGAAGTATTGTTTTGGCCTACGAGCCTGTTTGGGCTATTGGCACAGGAGAAACGGCTTCACCTGATCAAGCACAGGATATGCATGCATTTATTAGAAAAACTTTAGCAGAAGAGCATGGTCAAGATTTGGCTAATAATGTGTCTATTCTCTATGGAGGAAGTGTTAAACCTGCGAATGCGAACGAAATTTTTTCAAAAGCAGATGTTGATGGTGGCCTCATTGGTGGAGCTGCATTAAATGCAGAACACTTTTTTGACATTGTTAACGCCTTTTAAAATGGCTGATAATATATACATAGGTTATTATTTTAAAGTTAACCCAACAGCGTCTAGAGGGGTAGGTGTAGAAATACTTATTGCTGAATTGGGTTATGCGGGTTTTGAAAGTTTTGTCGAAACGGAAGAAGGTGCAACGGCTTACATTCAAAAAGAAGAATGGCATGGGCAAATTTTAGAAGATGTTCAAATTTTGAATTCGGAAGAGTTTGAAATCAGTTATACTTTTGATGAGATTAAGCAAACCAACTGGAATGCAGAATGGGAGAAAAATTTTAACCCTATAGTTGTAGATGATCTATGTGCGGTTCGTGCACCATTTCATGATAAATTTGATACCGCGTTTGATATTGTTATTGAACCAAAAATGAGTTTTGGTACCGGACATCATGAAACCACTCATATGATGATTCAACATATTTTAAAAAATAAATTTTCAAAAAAATCTGTTTTAGACATGGGCTGTGGTACTGGAGTTTTGGCCATTTTGGCAGAAATGAAAGGGGCAACTAAATTAGATGCCATTGATATTGATAATTGGTGCTATTTAAACAGTGTGGAAAATGTGGAGCGTAATAATTGTGAACAGATATCGGTGTATGAGGGAGATGTTAATTTGCTTGATGGCAAGCACTATGATGTGGTCATTGCTAATATCAATAGGAACATTTTATTACAAGATATCCCCAGATATGCCGATTGTTTAAATACAGAAGGGATGTTGTTTTTAAGTGGGTTTTATAAGCAAGACATACCAATGATAGAAGAAGCATGCCAGAAAAATGGCTTAAAATTAGTGGATCAACTAGAACGAAATAATTGGGTTGCGTTAAAATTTGTAAATTAGTAACAGTATTATATAATTTTTATAAAAAAAATAAAGATTGAAACAATGAGTACACAGAGACAAACAGAAGTTGATTTACTGGTTGAAGAAAAAGAAGTGCCACAAAATGAGATCGTCCTTTTTAATGATGATGTTAATACATTTGATCATGTGATTGATACCTTAATATACGCCTGCGAACATGATCCGGAACAAGCAGAACAATGTGCCATAATTGTCCACTACAAAGGAAAATGCACGGTAAAAACTGGTGTTTATGAGGAGCTAGAACCCAGGTGTTCTATGCTGTTAAAAGCTGGCCTAAGTGCTGAAATAGTTTAAAAAAAAATGCTCTGACTTTTATCAGAGCATTTTTTTTATGAATTTATTCTACCGACGGCACAACTCACAAAAGATTTCGCTTTTTTTGTTAATGGATTGGCATTCACCTTAAACTAGGATACCCTAATTTAGATAGTAAGGTAGTGACCTCATCATAAGCTTCTTGGTTGTTATAAGAAAATGATACGGTGTCCACTTCTGGATTTACAATAATATCATCAAGTTTATTTAGCTCATTCAAACGTGTTGTAATGGTATGTGCGCATCCTCCACATTTTAAGTTTTGAATTTCTAATGTCGTTTTCATGATTACAGTGTTGATGGACAAACAAAATCCGTTAAAGGTAAATCTGTATTTTTAATTGCGCCAAATCCACCAGCAATATCCACCAAATTATTGAAGCCTCTAGCTTTTAAAATTGAAGCAGCAATAACAGATCTATAGCCACCTGCACAATGTACATAATAGGTTTTATCTCTAGATAACTCGTTCATATGGTCATTGATGTAATCAAGAGCAAAATGTTGAGAATTTTCCAAATGACTAGCCGTATATTCACCATCTTTTCTTACATCAAGAACAGTGAAATCTTGATTCTTCATTCGTTCGGCCAATGTGTTGGCAGATATAGATTCTAAAGTATCAACATCTTTTCCTGCAACTTGCCAAGCGTCCATACCACCGTTTAGGTATCCCAATGTGTTGTCATACCCTACACGAGATAAGCGTGTCACTGCTTCTTGTGATTTACCTTCTGGGACCACCAGTAAAATAGGTTGTTTTAAATCTGTAATTAGTGCGCCAACCCATGGTGCAAAGCCACCATTTAAACCAATAAAAATTGAATTAGGAATATGACCTTTTAGATATTCACTTTGCGGACGAACATCTAATACCAAAGCACTTTCATGATTTGCTAATGCTTCAAACTCTTCAGCATTTAATGGAATATCTCCTTTTTGTAATACGTCTTCAAAATTATCATACCCAGATTTGTTCATCATAGCGTTTTTAGCAAAATACTGAGGTGGTGGAGGCATACCGTCTAATACTTCTTTTACGAACTCATCTTTTGTCATATCAGCTCTAAGGGCATAATTGGTTTGTTTTTGATCGCCAATAGAACCTACGGTTTCTTTACTAAGGTTTTTACCACAAGCTGAACCTGCACCATGAGCTGGATAAACGATCACGTCATCAGCTAAAGTCATGATTTTAGTTCGTAAAGAATCAAATAACATTGCGGCCAAATCTTCTTTTGTTAAATCAGATTTTATGGCTAAATCCGGTCTACCAACATCACCTAAGAATAAAGTGTCTCCAGAAAAAATAGCGTGATCTTTACCATTTTTATCAATTAGTAAATACGTGGTTGACTCTAACGTATGTCCAGGGGTATGTATAGCCTTAATCGTAATATCTCCTATCTTAAACGTTTCATTATCTGATGCTGAATGCATTTCATAACTGGTTGTTGCTCCAGGGCCAAAAACTATAGTGGCTCCTGTTTTTTTTGCGAGATCAACATGGCCCGAAACAAAATCGG
>JAGSHF010000038.1 GCA_023954685.1 Flavobacteriaceae bacterium
ACCATATCCCAAGATTTGGCAAGGGCGCTAATACTTTTGCTCTTACTTCTTTATCACCTATAACAAAGTCATTTATCTAGGCAGCCCTTTCAATAGAACCTTGAGCATTCATAAGATGGACTCCTAAACCTACTCCAAATTCATGCTTTTGTCCTTGAGTAATTATTCTGCCAAAAAACACCGAATATAAATCAAGTGAGAATCCAGCCTCTACAAAAGTGCCATTATTAAATGTATTATCACCCCATTAAACATCTTTTTTCAATTCCACTCTTCCTGAGTTATGATTTCTATATTATTCCACGACTAGCATCCAATGTAGTGAAAATCACCAGTCGCCCTCTATGTTAAAAGTTGCATGACTATTATCAAAACCAATAGATTCTAAAAATCCGTACTACGATTACCTTCACGAGCAGAACCATTAACACCAAATTTCATTGTATTAACTGGAAAAATATACTAGACAAAAAATTAAATTTATCAGTTAATACGGGATGGTTTTTATCAACCGATTGTGAATGCAATACCATTGAAGTGCAAATTAATAATATAACTAATGTAGATAAATTGTGAATTTTCATTGCTGTTATTTGTGAAATATATTATTTGAATTTAAGATATATTTTTCAGTAATTAGTTATACTTTTTAGTACTATTTAATTTTTGTTGAATGACCCTCAATATACATCCCAGTTGGAATAAATATTTGCATAATGAATTTAAGAAACCTTATTTTAAATCTTTATCCAATTATGTTTTGGATGAATATAAAAACCATCAATGTTTCCCACCTATAGATGAAGTTTTCACAGCTTTAAATCGCTGTTCTTTTGACAATTTGAAAGTAGTGATCATAGGACAAGATCCGTATCATGGACTCAATCAAGCAAATGGATTATGTTTTTCTGTTAATGATGAAATAGCACACCCTCCTTCACTTAAAAATATATTTAAAGAAATAGAAAGTGACTTAGGGATTCCCTCTCCATTAAGTGGTAATTTAGAACGGTGGGCGGACCAAGGCGTTTTACTATTAAATGCAACACTAACAGTTAGGGGAAATCTCGCTGGAAGTCATCAAAATAAAGGATGGGAAATATTTACAAATGCAGTTATTGCATCAATTTCAGAACACAAAAAGGATGTTATTTTTTTGCTATGGGGTGGATTTGCTAAAAAGAAGATCAACCTAATTAATTCTCAAAAGCACCAAGTCTTAACATCTGGTCATCCATCTCCATTAAGTGCCAATAGAGGGTATTGGTTTGGTAACAAACACTTTAGTAAAACTAACTCTCTGTTGCAGCAAGCATCCTTGGAACCAATAATTTGGTAATTAATATTAACACTTTGGCAGGTAATGGTTGACTTATAAGACGATCATAATTACATAATGATAACATAAAATTAATGAAGAGGAGTATGATATTTAGCTTCTTCTAGAGTGGAGAAACTAAATCGTCAAAATTAACTTTATGTGGAATAATATTTAGCTTCAATAATTGATTCTGAACATTATTTATTTCATGCTTAGTGATGTTTTCTTGTGACCATTCTGTCATTGAAAGCCATGATTTAACATCTTCAAATTTTTGCTTGTATCGGTTAGCAATAATTTTATCAATGCTAGGAATAGATTTGAACTCGGCAGTAGTGTGGTTAATAATATCCAAAATAGTTTGTAAAGCGTCTTTTTCGGCATTTAAAAAATCTTCTCTAACGGCAATTACAAAACAAGGCCAAGGAGAAGGGCATTCGTCGATTAATCGGAAAGTATGATCATCAACCAACGGTTTAGTGGTGAATTTCTCCCACATGAAATAATCAGAACTCCCTTCAGTCAAACTTTTTATAGCGCCATTTAAATCTTTAATGACATTAAAATTTAAATCAGTCTCTAAATCCCATCCTTGATTCTCAGCATTAACATATGCCATTAAATGTGATCCAGAACCAAATCTACTTATAGCTGCGTTTTTACCTTTTATATCTGCTATAGTTTTATAAACCGATTCTTTGGCAACGTGAATTCCCCAAATCAATGGCGACTCAACAAATATTTGTACAATTTTAGAAGGATTTCCATCGATGATGTCCTTTACAATGCCTTCAGTTAAAATAACAGCAAGATCAATATCTTTATTTCTCAACGCCTTACACATTTCACCTGTTCCGCCATAATAATCTTTCCAACGTAGATTAATACCCTCTGATTTATATTTACCCTTTTTAAGTGTTAAATACCATGCGAGATTAAAATGCTCTGGAACACCACCAATATTTATAGTCTTCATCATTTATGCTATCAACTTATTTAGTGTATATGTTATGAGATTTTCAATTGTTTGACCTGGATTACGACTAAATTCACCAGTTGCTCTGTTGGCAATTATCGCATTCATAGACACAGCATGATGACCAAGTAGTTTTGATAATCCGTAAATGACTGACGTTTCCATTTCTAAATTTGTTATCCTTTGGCCATTAAAACTAAAATTATCAATTTTAGTGTTTAAAGTATCGTCTTGAAGTGCAAGACGTAAAACTCGGCCTTGTGGTCCATAAAACCCACCTGCAGTTGCCGTAATGCCCTGAAACACATTATCACCAATGAGTTTGTTTTCTAAAGACTTACTATTATCTATTACTATTGGTTTGGCTTTATTTGAGTTCCAATTCGTATGTTCTATAAATGCCTTTTCAATATCAGGGTTTTTAATACTTTCAATTTGATAAAAATGCATCATACCATTAATGTCAAGACCATGAGTGCTTAAAAGAAAGCCATCGACGGGTATGTCGGATTGCAAGGAACCGGATGTCCCTATTCTAATAATGTCTAAAGATTTAAGTTCAGGTTTTATTTTTCGTGTGATAAGATCAATATTAACTAAGGCATCTAGTTCATTTATTACAATATCAATATTATCCGGACCAATACCCGTTGATATTACGGTAATCCTTTTGCCTTTATAATGCCCCGTTTGTGTTTTAAATTCACGTTTCTGAGTTTCGAACTCAATACTATCAAAATATTTGGTAATCTTTTCAACGCGGTATTGATCACCAACAAAAATAACAGTGTTGGCAATATGCTCTGGTTTTAAATTAAGATGATATACACTACCATCAGGATTAAGTATAAGTTCAGATTCTTTAATGGGCATTACTGATCGTTTTAATGAGTTTGTTTTCTTTTTGATTAAACTGAAATTGAAGTCGATTTACACCACCATAATCCAAATTATTATTGATTTCAGTTGAAAAATTATGATGCCCCAATAATGCTTCATGCCCTTTTCTATTGAGCTTTAGCTGATTGTTCTCCTTTGTAAAAAATAGGTCAAGGCTATCAATCATGCGCTCAATTTGTAGGTCTCCGTAACCATAATATCCTTGATAATTTAGAATGTAACCCAATAAATGATGTTTTGAATTTACACGGTTTTTAAAAATGATTTCCAAAATATTACGTTCTAATGTGCCAAGACCACTTTGAGAATCAGGGAAACGCTTAAGATGTGCTTTCAAGCAATTTCCTAAATATTTAAATGATGATGGTTTTGTGATATATTTTTTAAATAGGTTATGGTCTTTGCCACAGTAAATTTTCCAAAGCATTTCTGCAAGCTCCAAATCTTTTGAATTTAGTTCAATGCGATTTTGATAGTGTGTAAATAATTGATCGGCGTCCAATTCTGAAAGGCCTTTAAGTCCTGTCTGTCCTTTTATGCGGCCACTGCAAACTAAAAATATAGGCAAGTCAATTTTCTTTTGCCGTATCAAACTTATGGCAGCAATAAGATTGATATGGCAAAATAAATCGTATTCAAACCAAAGTGTAATGCTTGTATAGTTTTTAGCATGATCCAGAGGTTTAAAAGCATCTTTAAACTCGTATGCGTCCAAGTCTACATTATAGAATGTATTAAGAAATTGATTTCTCGTTTCAAGAAACGTTTCTGAGTCAATATTTTCTGACGTTGAGCCTTCACATAGCATTTCATGCCAAGTGAGTTTTTCGCCTTTAATATCGAGCTCCTCTAAATAATTAGTTAAACTAGTACCATTTGTAATATGAAGTTGTTCTTGCATCATTTAGCCGCCCACACGTTTTACTTTAAACCCTTTTGATTTAAGTATTGTCATGATTTTATCTCGGAAATCACCTTGAATAATTATTTTATCATCCTTAAAACTTCCGCCAACACTCAATTTACTTTTGAGTTCTTTAGCCAAGATTTTAAAATCACTCACTGCGCCAGTATAACCCTCTAAAATAGTTATTGGTTTCCCTTTTCGCTTTTCATATTTACAAATGATAGGAGCTTCTTGCATCCAAATACCATTGTTTTTATTAGCGCTAGAATCATTAGTTTCTTGCTCTATATGATCAGGGAATAAGTTTTTTAATTGGTCTTGTAAATCCATTATTTCTTGATTAAACCAAGTTCCACCAAACGTTCATTTAAAAATTCCCCAGCGGTAATATCGTCAAATTGTTTTGGATTATCATCATCAATACAGCCATCTAACACATCCAGTTTCATATCGCTTATAGGATGCATAAAAAATGGTATGGAATAACGTGAAGTACCCCATAACTCTCTAGGCGGATTAATAACACGATGAATTGTTGATTTAAGTTTGTTATTAGTGTGCCTTGATAGCATATCTCCCACATTAATCATCAATTCATCAGGCTCAGCAATGGCATCTATCCAATCGCCTTTATGGTTTTGCACTTGTAGCCCTCTTCCTTGAGCTCCCATTAAAAGTGTAATTAAATTAATATCACCATGTGCAGCTGCTCTAACAGCGTTTTTTGGTTCTTCAATAATAGGCGGGTAATGAATAGGTCTTAATATACTATTGCCATTATGAATAAAGTCGTCAAAATAGGTTTCTTCTAAATCAAGATGAAGTGCTAATGCACGTAAGACATATTTCGCCGTTTTTTCCAACATTCTATACGTTATCTTGCCTGTGACATTGAATTTTTCTAATTCCTTAACACTAACATTATCAGGGTATTCTGCTTTTAATTTAGGATTGTTTTCTACATATTGACCGAAATGCCAAAATTCCTTTAAATCACCTTCTTTCTTTCCTTTAGCACTTTCTTTTCCAAAAGACACATAACCACGTTGTCCACCAATTCCTGGTATTTCATATTTGCGTTTTGTCTCTAAAGGAAGATCAAAGAAATTTTTAATTTCTCTATACAAACCATCAACTAATTCATCGTCCAAAAAATGACCTTTTAAAGCAACGAATCCTATTTCTTCATAAGCTTTACCAATATCATTTATGAATTGTTGTTTTCTATTCGGGTCTTCTGATAAAAAATCTTTAAGATTTACACTCGGTATTTTATTCATTTTTTGATGTTTTATATGGAGTAGTGTTACAAAGGTAAATAAAAAAGTGTCTAATTTGAAGAAGTCAATTATAAGTTTAATTCTAACAAAATATTTAGCTAGTGACATAATTTTGCTACTTTTGAAATACCAAATAAATATCATGAGCACAACTAAAGTAAATACACATATCAATTATGATAAGAAGCGTTTGAGTACACAAACATTAATGCGATTGTACACAAATATGCTTAAACCAAGAATGATTGAGGAAAAAATGCTCATTCTACTGCGTCAAGGTAAAATTAGTAAATGGTTTTCAGGCATAGGTCAAGAGGCCATATCTGTTGGTGTTACTATGGCTCTAGATCCAAAAGAGTACATTTTACCAATGCACCGAAATTTAGGGGTATTTACTACTAGAGACATCCCATTACATCGCTTATTTTGTCAATGGCAGGGAAAAGCTAGTGGTTTTACGAAAGGTAGAGATCGTTCATTTCATTTTGGAACTCAAGAATTTAATATTGTTGGCATGATTTCGCATTTGGGTCCGCAATTAGGGGTAGCCGATGGAATTGCATTGGCAAATTTATTAAAGAAAAACAATCAAGTTACTGCAGTTTTTACGGGTGAAGGAGGGACAAGTGAAGGTGATTTTCATGAAGCGCTTAATGTGGCATCTGTTTGGAAATTACCTGTTATATTTTGTGTTGAAAATAATGGTTATGGTTTATCTACCCCAACCAGTGAACAATATAACTGCAAGCATATAGCAGATCGAGGTAAAGGCTATGGTATAGAATCGTTTATCCTTGATGGTAATAATATAATAGAAGTGTATGAAAAAGTTTCAAAACTGGCTGAAAGCATAAGGAAGCGGCCAAGACCAATTCTTATTGAGTTTAAGACGTTTAGGATGCGTGGTCATGAAGAAGCAAGTGGCACGAAGTATGTCCCTAAACCTTTAATGAATGAATGGGCTTTAAAAGATCCTGTTAATAATTTCCGAGGATATTTAATGGATTTGGGCATCTTAAATGAGAAAGAAGAGACTAAAATAAGAGAAGGGATTTTAGATGAAATAAATAGTAATCTGAAAAAGGCTTATGATGAGGAAGAGATTACACCTAATTTAACTACTGAGTTAAATGATGTGTATCAATCATTTACATATCAAGATGTTAAACCTAATAATAAAACTAAAGAAATTCGATTTGTAGACGCCGTTTCTGAAGGTTTAAAACAATCTATGGAGCGTCATAATGACTTGGTTATTATGGGGCAAGATATTGCCGATTACGGAGGCGTATTTAAAATCACAGATGGTTTTGTTGAGGCCTTTGGAGCTGAACGCGTTAGAAATACACCTATTTGTGAATCGGCTATAGTAGAAGCCGGGATGGGATTATCTATTGCAGGAATCAAAAGTGTTGTAGAAATGCAATTTGCAGATTTTGTAACCTCAGGGTTTAATCCTGTCGTTAATTATTTGGCAAAAGTACATTATCGTTGGAATCAAAATGCAGATGTTGTAATTCGTATGCCTTGCGGTGCAGGTGTAGGAGCAGGGCCATTTCATTCACAAACTAATGAGGCATGGTTTACAAAAACACCAGGTTTAAAAGTGGTGTATCCTGCATTTCCGGTTGATGCCAAAGGCTTATTAGCAACGGCTATAAACGACCCAAACCCGGTACTATATTTCGAACATAAGGCATTGTATAGAAGTCTTAGACAGGAGGTTCCTACGGATTATTACACAATTCCTTTTGGGAAAGCATCATTATTAAGAGAAGGAAATGATGTTACGGTTGTTTCTTATGGTGCTGCGGTGCATTGGGCTTTGGAAACTTTAGACAAGCACTCTAATATAAACGCAGATGTGATTGATTTAAGATCATTACAACCTTTAGATACGGATGCCATATTAAGCTCGGTGAAAAAGACCGGAAAAGCCATAATCCTACAAGAAGATTCTATGTTTGGAAGTATTGCTTCTGATATTTCAGCTTTATTAATGGAAGAATGCTTTCAATTTTTAGATGCGCCTGTTAAACGCATTGCTAGTTTAGATACACCAATCCCATTTATTGGGCAATTGGAAAATCAATACTTACCAAAAAAACGCTTTGAAATTGAGCTACTTTCATTGTTAGATTATTAAACAAAAAACAGCCAATACTTAGGTATTGGCTGTTTTAAAATTAATTTCTTTTAGTGCTTCACAAAATTAAATGCGGCATCAACATCTTTAAATTTTATAAAATAAATTCCACTATTAAGATAGGAAACATCTAAACTCTTATCTGCAGTTAAAGATTTTACAAGTACCTGTTCACCTAGTACATTGTATACTGTCACTTCAAAATTATGCTCCAAGGTTCCTTTAAAATTTAATCTGTTTATAACAGGATTATAAATTTATTTTAAGCTTCCCACCATTTCTTCTGGTTTTACCCATTGATCATAGTTTTCTGCAGTAACATAGCCCAAATTAATAGCCTCTTCTTTTAATGTGGTTCCATTTTTATGCGCAGTATTTGCTATTTCTGCGGCTTTGTAATAGCCTATTTTGGTATTTAAAGCTGTCACTAACATCAAAGAATTATTTAACAATTCTTTGATTACTGCATGATTGGGTTCAATACCTGACGCACAATTAACATCAAAACTTACACAGGCATCTCCAATGAGTTGAGCTGATTGTAAAACATTTGCTGCCATCATAGGCTTAAATACATTAAGTTCATAATGACCTTGGGTGCCTCCAACGGTAACCGCAACATCATTACCCATGACTTGAGCACAAACCATTGTGATGGCTTCACACTGTGTAGGATTTACTTTTCCGGGCATTATAGAACTTCCAGGCTCATTTGCTGGAATGATAATTTCTCCAATTCCTGATCGTGGTCCAGAAGCCATCATTCTAATATCATTAGCAATTTTATTTAAAGATACAGCCAGTTGTTTTAATGCACCATGAGTTTCAACAAATGCATCATGAGCAGCTAAGGCTTCAAATTTATTTTCGGCAGTGATAAATGGTAGTCCAGAAAATTCGGCAATATACTTTGCTACTAAAACATCATACCCCTTAGGTGTATTAAGTCCCGTACCTACTGCCGTTCCCCCAAGTGCCAATTCTGATAAATGTGCTAATGTATTTTCAAGTGCTTTTAAACCATGATTTAATTGTGACACATATCCTGAGAATTCTTGTCCTAATGTAAGTGGTGTTGCATCCATTAAATGCGTTCTACCAATTTTTACGACAGTATTAAACTCAACAGATTTTTTTTGCAAGGTGTCACGTAATTGTTCAACACCAGGGATAGTGATTTCTACAATTTTTTTATAAGCTGCAATATGCATTCCAGTTGGGAAGGTATCGTTTGATGATTGCGACTTATTTACATCATCATTAGGTTGAATTGTTTTGTCGCCTTCTCCAATAACTCTGCCAGCAATTTGGTGAGCTCTATTCGCAACCACCTCATTCACATTCATATTGCTTTGCGTTCCTGAACCCGTTTGCCAAATCACTAATGGAAATTGGTCATCATGCTTACCATCTAAAATTTCATCACAAACTTGAGCGATTAAATCACGCTTTTCTGAAGTCAAAACACCCAATTCACAATTTGTATGAGCAGCAGCTTTTTTTAAGTATGCAAACCCATAAACAATTTCTAAAGGCATTGAAGCCGGTGCTCCAATTTTAAAGTTATTTCTAGAACGTTCAGTTTGTGCTCCCCATAGTTTTTCCGATGGCACTTTAACGTCTCCCATCGTATCTTTTTCAATTCTGTAACTCATAATTATGACTATTTATTTTGCTTAACAAAGTTACGCCTTTTGCTCATTTTACATAAATTTATAGCATTGTTTTTGATAATATTTATTGATTCAATAGCGATTTAAACTAATACCGTTTTGATTTAGAATGCACCGTAAATTAAGTTATATTTGGTTCTCTATTTTTAACAAATGAAATAAAAAAACATGAAATTATACCGTATTTTTCTCATTGCACTTCTAGCTGGTGTTTGTTTTAATGCTTTTGCTCAAAACAGTAATGATAACAATATACTCGCAAAAATAAGAGCTGAAGGTTTTGTTAATTCTCAAGCGATGTCGATGCTTAGTGAACTCACAGATGTATACGGACAGCGTTTAACAGGCTCGAGAGAATATTTTGCTGCAGCAAAATGGGTATCTGGTAAAATGAAAGCTTTAGGGTTACAAAATGTACATTTTGAGAATTACTGCGATAATTGTCGCGGATGGAGTATGAAAACATTTAATGTTGAAATGACAGCACCAAATTTCATGCATATAAATGCATATCCGTTAGCTATGACGAAAAGTACAAATGGAAGCGTGGAAGGCGAGCTTGTTCATATTAAGAGTTTTAGAAATATGGAGAACGTCAAAGAACAATTCTCAGGAAAACTTAATGGAAAGATAATTTTGCTTGGATCAGAACCAACCAAAAAAAAGCTATCAGGAGATGTGCTCAAACGCTTTTCAGATGCGGAACTTGACAAAATGGAAGATAAGATTGTACCAAAATCTAAAATCACGCCACTACCTGAACTTTTTAAATCATGGGAAACTAGTGATGTTTACGATCAAGAATTTTTAGAATTTGTAGAATCTGAAGGCGCACTAGCAGTTTTAACAACACGTTCAATGCTACTCGGTGTTTTGCATCCAGACGGGACTTATTATTATCAAAATGATGCACTTAAACCTTTGCCTTATTTCACAATAATGTCAGAGCATTTTGGACGACTTGTACGAATGCTAAATCAGGATGTATTACCTAAAATAAAAATTAATCTTGAAACTGAATTCTATAATGAACCAGAAAATAACGTCAATATTATTGGAGAAATAACAGGCACAGATTCGAAATTAAAATCTGAAACTATATTAATAGGCGCACATTTTGATTCTTGGCATGCCGGAACTGGAGCTACAGATAATGGCGCCAATAGTATTGTGCTTGTGGAAGCGTTAAGAATTTTAAAAGAAATTGGCTATCAACCAAAAAGGACCTTAAGGATGGGGCTTTGGGGAGGTGAGGAGCAGGCCTTTTTAGGGTCTGCTGCTTATGCTAAGACGCATTTTGGGGCACTAACTGAAAAACCAAATAATGCTTCTAAAAAGATTTCGGCATATTTAAACCTTGATAACGGTGCTGGGGCAATTCGAGGTGTGTTTTTACAAAGTAATGAATTAGCACGACCAGTTTTTGGTTCGATATTCAATGATATCCCAAATTTAACTGAAGGTACAATTACAGTGGAAAACACCTTTTCAACAGATCATGAAACTTTTCATCACTATAATATTCCTTCATTTCAATTTATTCAGGACGGATTAACATATGATAATGTGAATCATCATACACAACTTGACGTGTTGGAGTATGTACCAGAAGAGGATATTATGAAGAATGCCGTTATTTTGGCATGGACCATTTATAAACTATCTGAAAAAGAAGATATGGTACCAAGGATTGTTATTGATTAAAATTTTATAATCTTGTTAATAAAACTTGAAACTGCTATTGTTTAAAATTATTTGTTGACTTATCTTTGCGCTAAGTTATATTAAAGAAATACTGTATTATGTTTGATTTTGATCAATATTTAGGATTTTTAGCATTTTTATCGATTCTTACTTTAGGATTTTGGCTAATGATATTTTTATTAACTTTTGTTATCCCTTATTGGATTGGTGGTTCTTTAATTGAACGCATGAGAGAAATTAGAGAAGAAAAGAAAGCAAAACGAGCACAAGCTTAATTTGCAATAATTATATAACAAAAAAGGGAAGCTTTATTAGCTTCCCTTTTTTGTTGACATAATCTTAAATATTATGGTTTTCCTTCAAATTCAAAATCATCACCGCCACCATTGCCTTGTCCTTGGCGTTGACGTTTCTTTTGTTGATTGAATCTATATGTAAAAGATAAATTAAACGTCCGTTGACGCCATTGAAACTCACTATCACTTTGAAACGTTGGTTGTGTTGTTACTGATTGTCGTTTTCTAGAATTGAAAACATCGCTAATATTAAATGCAATTGATGCATCCTCATTAAAAAGATCTTTACTAAATGCAAAATCTAACGAGAACATACCATTACTTTTGCTAATAGCATCTTCACGTGGTCCTCTATAAAACATGCGTGTTTGCCAATCTATTTCTCCTGGCAAAGTATATTTATTGTTTAAACGTATAAACCAACTTACATTTTCTGCATCATAATTAATGTCGTTATAATCCCCTCTGGTCACAGATTGGAATACATTGAAATTACCATTAATATTCCATTTTTTAGAAGGTCTATAAGTAACAGTGAATTCAAATCCATAACGATCATTAGAAGCTAAGTTAATAGGATATCTTCTTATTACCGGAACAGGTGTACCACCAACATCTACAGTTTCTCCAGTATCTTCACTTATGAACGTGAATATATCTGTTGAACGACGGTAATAAACGGAGGAGTTCAATGTTAATTTACCAAACCTGTTTAAGTATCCAAAATCTAAACCATTAGAATAACTTGGATCAATATCTGGATTTCCTTGAAATATATTGGTCGCACTACTTCTCGATGGAAATGGATTGATAAAACGAGATCTCGGTCGACGAATACGTCTATTATAACCTAAAGTAATACTTTGTTTTTCATTAATATTATAACCTAAATTAACAGTAGGAAATAAATCTGTATAATTTTTTTTAGAAAAATCACCACTTGTTTTTTGATCAATAGTAATTCGCGTTGATTCTAATCTTAATCCTAAAAGAACAGAAAATTTTTCTTTAAATTTTGTTCCATATTGTGAATAAAAGGCATTCACATATTCTTTATAAAAAAGGTTGTTACTAATGCTGTCATTTTTTACAAAATCACCGTTTTTATTTTCTTCAAAAAGATAATCGGTATCCAAATTATTAAAAGACCCTCTGTAACCTAATTCCCATTGACTATTTTCATTTAACGGTTCTGTATAATCGGCTTGCAATAATATTCTATCTTGATTTTCAGTAGTTCCAACACGCTCAATATCCTCGCCGTTTTCATTAATTATTGATCTTTCATCTTCTTTATTATTTTCAATCTGAAAATCTGCAGTCAATCTATGCTGGCTATTTCCGTTTAATTGCACATCATAATTAAGCACATATTGGAATAACTTGTCCTTCTCAAATTCAGGATCTAACCGAAGCGTCCTATTCACAATATCATCATTGGAATTTAATTCCTCAATCGTATTTGTTGTTGTATTGTCATTATCACTTTCTCTGTAAACAACGGACGTTGTTAATGATGCCGCATCAGTAATATACCATTCAACACCAGTGTTCGTTGTTAACCCTTTTCTTACGCGCTCAAACTCACGGTACTCATTTAAAAAAGTACTTGGATCATCTCCATTATAATATTCTGTTTTTGTAGTAGATTTCCCAGGTACTTCCCTATAACTATATCCAGTCGTATTAAAGAAATTAAAATCACCTGTTCTAAAGTTAATATTTCCGGAAGCACCAGCAGAAGTGGGGTGACCAACATTTGCAGAAATAGCACCATTAAGCCCTTGTAATTTACTTCGTCTTAAAATAATATTAAGAATTCCAGCAGAACCCTCGGCATCATATCTTGCAGAAGGTGAGGTAATCACTTCAACCCGCTCAATGGCTTCAGCAGGTAATTGACGAAGTGCATCTGTTGAATTCAACCCTACTAACCCTGAAGGTTTTCCATTAATCAATATAGTAACATCGTCACTCCCTCGAAGTTGAACATTACCTTCAACATCAACAGAAACCGAAGGCACATTATCAAGAACATCACTAACAGTTCCTCCACGAACTGTTAAATCTTTTCCAACATTATATATTTTTTTGTCTAGCTTTATTTCAACCGTAGTGCGTTCTGCAATAACTTCAACGGCATCAAGAGCCTCCATATCTAAGTCCAATAGAAAATTACCAATGTTTTGATCCTCTGTTAGATTCTTATTAGGAATTGTAATTTTTTTAAATGAGATGTATTCAATACTCACATCATATATTCCTGCAGGTACAGGAATGCTAAAATCACCTTTAGTATCAGTAATACCGCCAGTGATGATTTTGTTTTCCTGTTTTGAAAAAAAGGCTATAGTTGCATATTCCAGTGGTTCATTTGTTTCTTTATCTTTTACATTTCCAGAAATTATAACCTCTTTGGCAACACTTGTATTCTCTGGACGACCAGCAGGTTGCTGTGCAAATGATGTTGAAAATAATCCTAAAGTTAGGATGGTTAGAATGAGTTTGTTCATGCTTTAGATTTGCAGGTTTGACCGCAAATGTATAGTATGGTTTAATCGCAATTGGTTAAAATTGTGTTAAAAAAGCAACCTGCAAAAAGGCATTAAATTATTTTTAAAATACGCTCTGTTGGCCTACCTATAACAGCCTGATTACCATTAATCACAATGGGTCTTTCAATTAGTTTTGGATGCGCAATCATTGTTTTTATAAGCTCTTCATCAGTAAGTGTTTTTCCTTTAAATTCACTTTTCCAAATGGCTTCATTTTTTCTAACCAATTCTATTGGTGAAATTCCTAAAAGCTTAATAATTCCTTTTAACTCTGATTGTGTTGGTATATCTTCAAGGTATTTGATTATTTCATATTCTTTTCCTGATGTATCTAACAATTGCAATGCACTTCGAGATTTACCGCATCTGTTATTGTGGTATATTTTAATCATATTATAAAAATTATATTATAATGTCTATCCTTTTTAGTTAACAAACGGACCAACATCGCCATTTTTATCGTTATAAATTATTTGAATTGGTTTCCTGTTGCCCCATCATCATTAAATAGGATTTTAGAAAGGCTTCAATATTGCCATCCATAATAGCATCAACATTTCCAGTCTCGTGAGCCGTTCGGACATCTTTCACCAATTTATATGGGTGCATTACGTAATTACGTATCTGACTTCCCCATTCAATTTTCATTTTTCCAGCTTCAATATCTTCGCGTTGTGCTAATTGTTTTTTAAGTTCAATTTCATAAAGTTGTGATTTCAGCATTTGCATAGCTCTAGATCGATTATCATGTTGTGAACGCGTTTCTGAACAAGAAATTTGAATACCAGAAGGCTTATGTGTTAATTGAACCTTGGTTTCTACCTTATTTACATTCTGACCTCCAGCACCACTAGAACGGGCCGTCGTAATATCAATATCTGCAGGATTAATTTCTATTTCGATAGTATCATCTACTAAAGGGTAAACGTATACTGATGCAAAACTAGTATGGCGTTTTGCATTACTATCAAATGGTGATATACGTACTAAACGATGTACACCATTTTCACCCTTTAACCAACCAAAAGCAAAGTCGCCATTGATTTCTAAAGTGACTGTTTTTATACCTGCAACATCACCTTCTTGATAGTTGAGTTCTTTTATTTTAAATCCGCTTTTTTCTGCATACATCATATACATACGCATCAACATTTGGGCCCAGTCACAACTTTCCGTACCACCAGCACCAGCTGTAATTTGAAGCACAGCACTTAGACTATCTCCTTCTTCAGATAGCATATTTTTAAATTCTAGATCTTCAATATATACCGCTGCTTTTTCAAACTGATTTTCAACTTCTTCTATTGTTGAATCCCCTTCTTTATAAAATTCGTAAAGTACTTCTAAATCTTCGGTAAGTGTCGTCGCCTGTTCATAGTCTGAAACCCATTTTTTGTTCACTCTTAGGGCTTTCATAATCACTTCAGCTGCCTTAGAATCATTCCAGAAATTTGGGTCGAAAGTTTTTTCTTCTTCGTTTTGTATCTCTACTTTTTTGGCATCTAAGTCAAAGATAGTGCCTTAGTTTGTCAAGGCGGGTATTGAGATCTTTTATTTGATCTGATGTAATCATAATTCAATTTTCAACAAAAGTAGGATTATTAAATCTTGTTAAAAAACTAATATTAGAATTTTTCATGTTTCATGTCCTAATTTATTTATGTAGCTTTATAAACTAATTTTCTGATATACTTTTTTACAAAAACCAACACCATACCAACAATGAAAAAACTCTTATTGCTCACAGTAATTACCTTGTTTACATCACATCTGTTTTCACAAGATAAAACGAAGAAACCACTAAAGAATTATAATGGCTATTTTAATTTCTCATATAGTGAATCTGATGATAAAATAACGTTAGAGGTTAAAAACCTTGATGAAGAATTTCTTTACGTGAGTTCTTTGTCGAGCGGAATAGGATCTAACGACATTGGATTAGATAGAGGCCAACTTGGTGGTGAACATGTTGTTAAATTTGTTAAGGCAGGTAATAAACTATTATTAATAGAGCCAAATCAAGATTACAGAGCATTAACTGATAACGATTTAGAGCGTATGAGCATTGAACAAGCCTTTGCCAAATCTGTTCTTTTTGGATTCCCAATCAAATCAGAGACTAGTGGTGTTTATACTATAGATTTAACCCCATTTTTAATGCAAGACACCCATGGTGTATCTACTAGACTTAAACGTTCTGGTGAAGGGTCTTACAGTTTAGATAAATCTAAAAGTGCCATATCGTTGGAGCGTACCAAGGCGTTTCCAAAGAATATAGAATTTGATGTCTTACTTACTTTTAAAGGACAACCAACAGGCAGGAATTTAAGAAGTGTAACACCTTCAGGAGGCTTAGTAACTGTAAATCAACACCATTCTTTTGTCGAGCTACCAGATAACAATTATAAACCTCGAGTATTTGATGTAAGAAGTGGTGCAATATCAATGTCTTATATGGATTATGCCACGCCAGTGCAAGAACAAATCCGCAAGCGTTTTGTTGTGAGACATCGCTTAGAAAAGAAAAATCCAGGTGCTGCTAAAAGTGAAGTTGTTGAGCCAATTATATATTATTTAGATAATGGAACACCAGAACCCATTCGCTCTGCACTCTTAGACGGTGCAAAGTGGTGGAATCAGGCTTATGAAGCTGCTGGATTTACGAATGCTTTTCAAGTTAAAATGCTACCAGCAGATGCTGATCCATTGGATTGTCGATATAATGTCATCCAGTGGGTACACCGTTCCACTAGAGGTTGGAGTTATGGTAGTAGTGTAACAGATCCAAGAACGGGTGAGATTATAAAAGGTCATGTTAGTTTAGGAAGTTTACGTGTACGTCAAGATTTTTTAATAGCACAAGCTTTAATGAATAAGCCTTTTGCCGATCGTGATGATAATTACCAACCCATGTTGGATATGGCGCTTGCAAGAATTAGACAATTGAGTGCTCATGAAGTAGGTCACACCATTGGCTTTGCTCATAATTTTGCAGCTAGTACCAATGGAAGAGCTTCGGTTATGGATTATCCACATCCAACAGTTACACTAAAAAATGGCGAAGTTGATTTGAGTAATGCCTATGCCGTAGGTATTGGCGATTGGGACAAAGTAACGGTAGCTTATAGTTATGCCGAATTTGATAAAGCGGCCAATGAAAGAGATGAATTAAATAAAATTTTAGATAAAGCGAATAATGATGGTCTACGATTTATAACTGATAGTGATGCCCGAGCACAAGGTGGGGCACATGCCTTAGCACATTTATGGGATAATGGTAAAAGTGCATCTGAAGAATTGAATAACGTTCTTGATGTAAGAGCAAAGGCAATTTCTAATTTTTCTGTAGATAATATTCGTTCAAATGAACCATATTCTGTTTTAGAAGATGTTTTTGTACCGTTGTATTTTTTCCATCGTTATCAAGCTGAAGCAGCTTCAAAAGTTGTTGGAGGATTGGACTATAATTATGCTGTAAAAGGAGGGAATCAATTTACGATTAAAAGCATTGACGTTAAAACACAAAAAGAAGCTTTAGATGCCATTTTAAGATCAATTGATGCTGAGACTTTAGCAATTCCGAAAGATAAATTAGATTTATTTCCACCGAGGGCTTTTGGGTATTGGAGGACTAGAGAATCTTTTAAAGGAAAAACAGGTGTAGCTTTTGATCCATTAAGTGCAGCATCTACTGCTAGTGAAATGTCATTAAGTTTATTATTACATCCTCAACGTGCCAATAGAATGATTCAGCAAAAGAGTTTAGATGCTGATCAATTAGGTTTAGAAGACATGTTAAATACATTGATAACTAATACGTTTCAAAAAACACATAATGATGGCTATTTAAATGAAGTACAACAAATGGTAAATATGAATGTACTACAACAAATCATGAATTTGGCTATAAATGACAACGCTATTTTTCAAGTTAATGCCATTGCGAATAAAACCATACAAAATATTGCATCAAGCACAGATAATAGCGTCTATGGCATGCAGTATAAAAAGCTAATAGAGCGCTTTAATGAAGAACCAGATAAATTTAAATTAGATAATGCTCCAGGAATTCCGGATGGATCTCCAATTGGGAGTGATATGTGTAATTACAATCCTAATTAATATATGATTATAGATTTAAGAAGCGATACCGTTACCAAACCAACAAAAGGCATGTTGGACGCCATGCTATCTGCTCACGTTGGTGATGATGTATATAAAGAAGACCCAACAGTTAATGCCTTAGAAGAACGCATTGCAACAATGTTTGGTAAACCAAAGGCTTTATTCTTTCCTACTGGAAGTATGGCTAATCAAGCCGCAATAAAGCTACATACCAATCCCGGAGAACAAGTCATATGTGACAAATATGCACATGTTTATAATTATGAAGGAGGAGGTGCTTCCTTTAATAGTGGTGTGTCCTGTAAATTGATTGATGGTCATAGAGGCATGTTTACAGTAGATCAAGTTAAAGTATCTATCAATCCCCCCGATTTTTATCATAGTCCTTTAACAAGCTTAGTCGCTGTTGAAAACACGACCAACAAAGGAGGTGGAGCCTGTTGGGATTATGAAGAAATGAAGAAAATAAAAGCGGTTTGTAAAACACACAATCTAGGTTATCACTTAGACGGTGCTCGTTTATGGAACGCTTTAGTATCTCAGAATGAAACGACAAAGCAATATGGAGACACGTTTGATACCATTTCTGTATGTCTTAGTAAAGGATTGGGTTGCCCTATTGGATCGGTATTAGTAGGTGATGAAGATTTAATGAAAGGTGCCATTAGAATACGTAAAATATTTGGCGGTGGAATGCGTCAAGTTGGCTACTTAGCAGCTGCCGGTTTATACGCCTTAGATCACCATATAGATAGACTTAGTGAAGATCATCGAAAAGCTCAAGAAATAGGCGCCGTATTGAGTTCCTTATCTCAAATAAAAGTAGTTGAATCTATTGAAACCAACATCATTATTTTTGAATTGAATCCCGGTATTAGCGAAGATGATTTTGTGCAGAAACTAGCCGATAATAACATTCATATTATTGGCATGGGTGGCGGAAAATTACGCATTGTGACGCATTTGGATTATACAGAGGTGATGCACGATAAACTATTGAATCATCTCAGAAAACAATAGCATAAAATATTAAATCGATATGCAAAGAAAGTTGTTTAGTATTTTTGTTATCGGTTTAGTATGGAGTTGTAAAACTGATAACTATGAATGGATTACCAAGGAAGTTACCGCTACTGCTTATAATTCATTAATGTATCAAACTAGTGCACAACCGGATATTGCTGCATTTGGAGATTCTTTAAAACCTGGAATGAAATGTATTGCTGTGTCCAGAGATTTACTGGCCTTGGGGCTAAAACACAATACTCATGTAAAAATTGAAGGGTTAAGAGAGATCTATCTGGTTAAAGATAAAATGAATAAACGTTGGACGAACCGCATTGACATCTATATGGGAAAGGATGTAGAAGCCGCTAAAGCTTGGGGGCGTCAAAAAATTAAGATTCAGTACCGTATTAAAATAAAAGATACTATAAAGTAATTCTACTTAAAAAGATTCATACCAGGAATATTGGGCATGCCTTCTTTTGCTACTGCTGCTAGTTCGGTTTCATTCACATGACCCGCTTTCGCCATGGCCTTATTTAATGTTAATATGAGATAGTCTTCTAATTGCTCTTTATCATTCAATAATGATTCATCAATAGCAATTGATTTAATGGTGCGGTTGGCTGTGAGGCTAACTTTAAGCAGTCCGTCAGAACTCGACTCATCAATATATACGGTATCTAAACGCTTTTTTGTAGCTTCAACTTTGACTTGGGTTTCTTTAAGCTTATCCATCATTCCCATCATATCTCCAAACATAATAATTTATTTTAAATTCGATGCAAAAATAGAAAAGCCTGTGTAAAAATACACAGGCTTTATTAACTATTTTATTCAAATACTAATTTAACCAGCCTTTTGCACTTGCACCTTTAGCATAATAGAATAGAAAGAAGCAAATGATAATAACAAATATTGGCATCACTACACCTTGGACCATACCGTATACTGCAGCAGCATCAGACATAAAAAAACCATATGTATTTTGGGCCAAAACTCCCAAAATGGATATCATGAAAAAAGACTTTGCCCAATTTTTACGCATTAGTAACGTAATACACCCTAGTAAACCAGCAAATACTCCAATAGCAAAAGCTGCTGTCACCCAAGATGGTGAATTATCCATCAGTTCAAGTTGTTCAGGAGTTAATAATTCTCGCGCTTCATCGGTCATATATGCTTGCATTAAGTACGCTGAAACACCCATAAGGTTCCAAATTAATGCAACAACGCCAATGACCCAAAAGACAGTGTTTGGCTTGTTTGAATTTGACATAATTTTTGTTTTTAGTTAGTGATTTATAATAATTTACATCTTCAATGTACTGCGTTTTCATATAATTAACAAATTTAGAGGCATTCCAATGGCACTCTTTAAGCTAAAACCACTTTATATATTTAGTAAAAACAAAAGAGGTGCTTACTAATACAAATTGATTTTGTTTAGGTAGTCCTTAATAATTGTATTTTTGGTTATTAAGTATTTGTACCAACACCTAACATGAACCCAACTAAAATTCAACTCGGACTCAAGCAAAACTGGAAACAGTTTGTATTATTGTTAATCGTAAATGCTTTTGTTGGTGG
>JAGSHF010000190.1 GCA_023954685.1 Flavobacteriaceae bacterium
ACACCAAAGTTATTTTCTTCTACTTTTTTCTGAGCACGCTCAATAGACTTTGAAATCATAGAATGCTGAATCACTTCACCTTCTTGTAATCCCATTCTATCCATCATTTTGGCAATACGTTCACTACCAAAAAGACGCATTAAATTATCTTCAAGCGATACATAAAATTGAGAACTTCCTGGATCTCCTTGACGACCAGCACGACCACGTAACTGACGGTCAACACGACGCGAATCGTGACGTTCCGTACCTACAATTGCTAAACCACCGGCAGCTTTTACTTCGTCAGATAATTTAATATCTGTTCCACGACCTGCCATGTTTGTTGCAATAGTCACCTGTCCTGGTTCACCCGCTTCAGCAACAATATCCGCTTCTTTTTTGTGAAGCTTCGCATTCAATACATTATGAGGTACTTTACGAATGCCTAGCATTTTACCTAAAAGTTCACTAATCTCAACATTGGTAGTACCAATCAATACTGGACGACCCGCTTGAGATAATTTTGTGACCTCTTCAATAACGGCGTTGTATTTTTCACGTTTGGTTTTGTATACCAAATCTTCACGGTCATCACGAGCAATAGGCCTGTTGGTAGGGATTTCAACAACATCTAATTTGTAGATTTCCCAAAATTCTCCAGCTTCCGTAACAGCTGTTCCTGTCATACCAGATAATTTGCGATACATTCTAAAGTAATTCTGTAACGTTACTGTTGCAAAGGTTTGAGTTGCCGCTTCAATTTTTACATTTTCTTTGGCTTCAATCGCTTGGTGTAAACCATCGCTATAACGACGACCGTCCATAATACGACCCGTTTGCTCATCAACAATCATCACCTTGTTATCCATAACAACATATTGGTTGTCTTTTTCAAACAAAGCATAAGCTTTTAATAACTGATTGAGTGTATGAATACGTTCAGATTTTATACCGAAATCTTTAAATAACTCTTCTTTAAGATTAGCTTCTTCTTCAACCGCTAGACCTTGCTCTTCAATTTTCTTGATTTCAAGGCCTATTTCTGGCATCACAAAGAAATCAGGATTGTCTTTACCAGAAAGGTGTTCAACACCCTTGTCACTCAATTCAATTTGATTGTTTTTTTCGTCAATCACATAGTACAAGGCTTCATCAATCTTAGGCATTTCCCGATTGTTGTCTTGCATGTAAAAGTTCTCCGTTTTTTGAAGTAATAATTTTACACCTTCTTCACTTAAAAACTTAATTAGTGCTTTGTTTTTTGGAATACCTCTAAAAACACGCAGCAATTGAAAACCTCCCTCTTTAGTGTCTCCGGCTGCTATTAGTTTTTTTGCTTCTGCCAAAACACCCGTTAAATATTTACGTTGAACACTTACAATGTCTTCTACTTTTGGTTTTAATTCATTGAACTCGTGTCTATCACCTTGTGGAATTGGACCAGAAATAATTAAAGGCGTACGTGCATCATCAACCAATACAGAATCCACTTCATCTACAATAGCGTAGTGATGCGGGCGTTGTACCAAATCATCTGGAGAATGCGCCATATTATCACGCAGGTAGTCAAAACCAAATTCGTTATTGGTACCATAAGTAACATCGGCATTGTATGCTTTTCTTCTGGCGTCTGAGTTTGGTTGGTGATAGTCAATACAATCTACACTCATCCCATGGAATTCAAAAATAGGAGCCATCCATGCGCTATCACGTTTTGCTAAGTAATCGTTAACCGTTACCAAGTGCACACCGCGTTCGGTTAACGCATTAAGGTAAACTGGTAAGGTGGCTACAAGCGTTTTACCCTCACCTGTATGCATTTCTGCAATTTTCCCTTGGTGCATAGCAATACCACCGATAAGCTGTACGTCATAATGAATCATATCCCAAGTGATTGCTTTACCAGCAGCATCCCAAGAGTTTGCCCAAGTTGCTTTATCGCCTTCTAGGGTGACATAAGTTTTAGAACCTGATAATTCACGATCATAAGTTGATGCGGTAACGTCAATTTCTTTATTGTTAACAAAGCGTTTAGCCGTTTCTTTTACCACAGCAAAGGCTTCTGGTAGAATCTCGTTTAATACGTCTTCTGTAATTGCGTAAGAATCATCTTTTAATTTGTCAATCTCTTGATAGATATCTTCTTTTCTATCGATGTCCTCGCTTGAATCTGCTTCTTCAAGGAGGTTTGCGATTTGATCTTCAATAGATTTTCGCGCATCTGCAATTTTAGATTTGAATTCTAACGTTTTGCCGCGGAGCTCATCATGAGAGACTTTTTCAAGTGCTGCTTCAAAAGAATGCACCTGTTTTACCATCGGCATGATTGCCGAAACATCTTGTTTTGATTTGTCACCGACAAATACTTTAAGTACTGAATTTAAAAAACTCATTTATTTTTTGATTTGAAAGACTAATTACATGACTGTAATTTCATCTTTTTTGATTTGTTTACCTGATATGATTAATCGTAAAAAGCACTGTTAAAACTGAGCTTGAACCGATAAGCCTTCAAAGATACTATTTGTTATGTTTTATGCGCAAAAATAGCGCACAAAAAAAGTCTCAAAAGAGACTTTTTAACTATTTTTATGGTTGAATTTTAGTATTCATCCTCGTTCCAAAGATAATCTTCGTCCGTGGGATAATCTGGCCATATTTCTTGAATAGAATCATAAGAATCACCTTCATCCTCTATAGATTGTAAATTCTCAACTACTTCTAGCGGAGCTCCAGTTCTAATAGAGTAATCGATTAATTCATCTTTAGTTGCTGGCCAAGGTGCATCACTTAAAAATGATGCTAGTTCTAATGTCCAATACATTTCTTACAAAATTTAATTTTTGCAAAAATAAATTTTTAACTGAATAAGACAAGGAAAAATCGAATTATTTAATCATTAATTTTTATGAACGTTCAATTTTAGTCGTTAACCTCCAGTTATTAAATTGCTTTGCAGGTTAATACTTTACTGAATTTTGAATTATGAATGCTTTGTTGGTATCCACTTCACTTCATCAGCGTGTAAGTCTTTAGACAATTTCCGTGCCAATACAAAAAGGTAGTCAGATAGTCTATTTAAGTAGGTGAGTGCTTCTGGAAGAAAAGGTTCAATGTCATTTAAGGCGGAGGCTAAACGTTCCGCGCGGCGGCAAACACAGCGTGCTATGTGACAGAATGACACTGTTTGATGACCTCCTGGTAAAACAAAATGTGTCATTTGAGGTAGCTCTTCATTCATAACATCCATTTCACATTCCAAAATTTCAATATCTTCTTTTGATATTTTTGGAATGTTCAATCGCTCTTTGCCATTTTTTAAAATGGCTTTTTCAGGATCGGTAGCTAAAATAGCACCTACGGTAAATAACTTGTCCTGTATGTTGATTAAAATCTGCTTAGAATGTGTATCAATGTCTTGATCACGAATTAGCCCGATGTGTGAATTTAATTCATCAACAGTACCATAACTGTCAATGCGAATGTGATGTTTAGGAACTCGAGTACCGCCAAATAGCGCAGTAGTGCCTTTATCGCCGGTTTTTGTATAGATTTTCATTTGATAAGTTTCAAAGTTGCATGTTTCAAAGTTACAAAGTTTGACTTGAAACTACTTTTATTTCTAAACTCTAATTATAAAATCTTCCTTTTCTTGCTCTTTCCTGAAAAACACAAATCCACAGAAAAAAGTATCAATGGTCACTGTAACTTTTGGATGTGCTTTAATGATATGCCATGCTTCAGTCATGCCTTTGGACCAGTAAATATCATCGAGAACAAACACAGTGTCGTTATGTGTGTGTGTTAATAAGGATTCAAAATATGCTATCGTGGGAGCTTTTTGATGGTTGCCATCTAAATAGATAAGATCGAAGGTTTTATCTTCAAACTGATCAATGGCATGATCAAAATTATCTGTGATCAATCTAATGTTTTTTAATTCTTGTTTGTAAAAGTTTTCTTGGGTGAAATTAGCAATGTTTGGGCAACCTTCAACAGTCGTGATTTTAGCGTTTGGATTCCCTAAGCTTAAGGCTTGAGTTGCTACCCCAAGGGAAGTTCCCAATTCCAAAATAGCGTTAGATTTAAAATATTCCGAGATTCTAAATAGCAGCTTACTGCGTTTTAAACTAGCGCTATTGTGTTTAAGAATTTGTGAAACTTTTCTTTTATTAGAGCGTAACACTTTGGAGCCTGCCCCTAAATCTGTGATTTCTAATTCAAGATGATTTCGTTTAAGTTCGTTTCGATAGTTTTTAATGGCCTTGTAGGCAAGGTGCCTTTTTTTATTGTAAAAACATTGAGTTACCAATTGATACACAAATGGGGAATGTAGCCCATGTTGGTTAGTGGATTGAATGAGAAATCTTGCATATTGATTTATTTGATACCACATTGGCAATGCCATTAGTTAAGACTCTTGCTTTTCGAGCAAAGCCATCCACCGTTCTTCTTTGGTTGCTATAGCTTTAATGATAACCTGTAATTCCTCAGACAAAGTATTAATAGCTTCAGGCGATAATTCAGTATCATGAAATTTTGCTTCCATCGAATTTTTATCATGCTCTAAGGATTTCAATTTAGATTCAATATTCTTGAGTTCTTTCTGTTCGTTATAGGATAAAGCATTATTGGAATCTTTTTTCCATTGACTTTTTTCAGTTTTTGTAGAATCAGACTTCTCTGTTTTTGGATTACTATCTTCATAAACCCTATAATCTGTATAATTCCCCGGGAAGTTCTCAATAATCCCTTCGCCTTTAAATACAAATAAATGATCTATAATTTTATCCATAAAATAGCGATCGTGAGAAACCACAAGTAAGCAGCCCGGGAAATCTAAGAGAAAATCTTCTAATACATTTAATGTGACAATATCTAAATCATTAGTAGGCTCATCCAGAATTAAGAAATTCGGATTCTGAATGAGTACTGTGCACAAAAATAATCGTTTACGTTCACCACCACTTAGCTTTTCTACAAAATCATATTGCTTTTTGCGATCAAACAAAAAGCGTTCGAGCAATTGTTGTGCACTTATTTGTCTGCCTTTTTTTAGTGGAATATAATCACCAAATTCACGAAGGACATCAATAACTTTTTGTTCCGGTTTAATGGTAATCCCTTTTTGCGTATAGTAGCCAAATTTAATGGTATCGCCTAAAATGATTTTTCCGGCATCTGGTTGAATGCCTCCTGTTAATAAGTTTAGAAAGGTTGATTTTCCTGTACCATTTTTACCAATGATGCCAATACGTTCTCCTTTTTGAAACACATACTCAAATTGATTCATTATGGTTTTTTCGCCAAAGGATTTTGACACTTTATGAAGTTCAATAATTTTACTGCCCAAACGCTCCATATTTATTTCTAGCTGTACCTCATGATCTTGTCGACGTTGATGTGCTCTAGCTTTAATATCATGAAAATCATCAATCCTTGATTTGGATTTGGTAGTACGGGCTTTGGGTTGTTTGCGCATCCAACCCAATTCTTTTTTATAGAGTTGTTTCGCTTTGTTGGTCTCAACCGCTTCGCGTTCAATGCGCGCTTCTTTCTTTTCTAAATAGTAGGAATAATTCCCTTTGTAACTGTATATGGCACCGTGATCTAGTTCGATAATTTCGTTGCAAACACGTTCTAGAAAATAACGGTCATGCGTCACCATAAATAAAGTGATGTTCTCAGATGCAAAAAACTGCTCCAACCATTCAATCATTTCTAAATCCAAGTGGTTGGTGGGCTCATCCATAATGAGCAAATCGGGTTTGTTGATAAGGGCATTGGCAAGAGCAAGACGTTTCTTTTGTCCACCAGATAAGGTGTTTACCTTTTGTTGGAAGTCTTCTAGCTTCAGTTTAAACAGAATCTGTTTGTACTGTGTTTCAAAATCCCAAGCCTCATAGCGTTCCATATCATCAAAAGCAGTCTGATAAACGTCAGCATCTTCTGGGTTCAATAAAGCATCATGGTAGCGGTTAATAACCCCTAGAATGGGATTGTCAGATGCCATAATCGTTTC
>JAGSHF010000007.1 GCA_023954685.1 Flavobacteriaceae bacterium
GAAGAAGAAACAGAAACTGATATGAGGAAAGGAAAAGAGCTTGATGAATTGCCTGAAGATTTTCAATCTGGATCTGGAGAAATTCCCAAGAACATACTCATGCGGAAAGTAGATGATGACCCCTCTTTGTTTTTAACGAAGAAATTCAGGTACCAAATAAAGAAAAAACAAGTAACAGCAGAAAAAACACAAACAGATTGGTAAGTAAATTTGGAAAAATAGTATTAGTCGTTTTTATATGCAGCTTCCATAGTTATGGACAGCAATTGATAAGCTATGTTTCTTTAAATCATGAAACGGCATACATTGGTCAACCCGTGCAATTAACGGTTTCGGTTTATACAAATACGTGGTTTACAACTGGTATTGATGTTGGAAATATTCAAGTTGAAGGGGCGCTAACAGTGTATTTTCGATCCGTTTCGAATACTAGAGAATTTAGTGGTAAAAAGTTTGCGGGTGTTGACTTTATTTATAATTTATTTCCAACAAAATCTGGAGAAATATTTGTGCCAGAACTTAAGATAAATGTTGAATCTCCAAAACCTGGTGGTTATAAGGGAATCAAACATGTAGTAAATACAAAAGTAAAAACATTAAATGTCAACGATGTTCCTACGGGCTATGATCCAAACAATTGGTTGGTGTCTAGTTCCTTGAATATTACAGAACAATGGAATACTACATTGAATACTGTAAAAGTTGGAGATGTGCTACAGCGCAGTATAACAAGATCAGCCGGAGGTACACTCTCTGAATTTATACCCGCGCAACAATGGGATTCTGTAATTGGAGTAAGTATCTATAATACAAGACCTAAAGTAAATACATTCAAGTCAAAAACCGCGGTATCTGCCAAACGAACCGAAACTGTAAACTATCTTTTTGAAAAGGAAGGTGAAATTGTTTTGCCACAAATTGAATTTATATATTGGAATTATAACAATAAAAGATTCTTTAAAAAAGTAATTGACTCTACGGTTATTACGGTTGCTCCAAATGCTGATTTAGAAATGTTGGCTAGTATTAAGAAACGATTAGAAAAAGAGAATCAAGAAACTGAACTCGTTAAAGACCAACCTCTTTTAATTTTAGGGATGACACCTAAGCGTTTTGTTATTTGGGTTGTTTTAGGGGTGTTAGGCATTTTTATTTTATTTAAAATCTTAAAATGGATGTACTTTTTTTGTGTAAAAAAGTACTCTACCTATATCAATTCAGAATATTACCAATTTAAGAAAGTCCTTCAGGCCATAAAACAAGACAATAACAAAGTGTTTATTGAACAACTTACATTATGGATGTTGCGTTTAGAATTAAGCGAACAAAGCTTTGATTTTTTCTTAAAAACATATGGTACTGAAAATTTGAAAAGAGAATATAATAGATGTATTGAATTGATGTTTAAATCAGAGTCTGGGGATCGCTTTGAAAATAGTAAAGTACTGATGGACGCATTAAAAATTTCTAGGAAATCATATTATCATAATATTCAAAATAAAGCGATTGAAGTGTTAAAAACAGATTGGTTGAACCCAACTAATTAATTGATTTTAAAAAACTTCTCCTATTCTAAAATAGACACCCCAATCTCCCTTGCCAACAGCAGCTTCAAGCCCAACATTCATTTTGTTTTTTGGAAAAGCTGCGTATCTGAATCCGGCACCGATACTAGGTAAGATAACCCCATTGTCTGACGTATTATCACCATTAAACACTGTTGCAAGTCCAGTGAATCCTACTAGGCCCATTTTCTTCCAAGGATTATATCGATACTCGCCTTGCAAAGCCACAATTTGTTTACCTCGGTAACGTCCTTGTGTATAGCCTCTTATATCGGTTCCACTCACCACAAACTGTTGGTTAAAGCTCAAATCTCCTAGGCCAACACCAGTATATATTCTTGCGGCAATAAGGTCTCTATTATTCTTTAATGAAATATATTTATTATAGTTAAATGTGAACTTATTGAAATTTTCATCATTGCCAAAAAATTCTGGTGCTGAATCTATTTTTAATTCAGATAGAAAACCGGTTGTAGGATAATAAACACTATCTCTTGTGTCATATGAGAAAATAAGGCCTAAGATATTTAATCTGTCAATTTGTGTAGTTGCCCCCTCATAATCAACAATGGTCGATCTGTCTAAAAATTGATAGTTGATACCGCCGTAAAAATGTTTAATTATTAGACGTTGCAATTCAAATTTAAAATAGAAGGTATCAGAGTTATAATCTAAATACGAATTAATTTCTTCTGAAAAGAGTTGAGAGTTGAAATTTCCTTTACCGCCTACTAAAATCAAACGGTATTTATCTTCTTTAAAATAGAGTTTATTGAATGCAAAACCACCCCAAGATTCGTTGGTAGTATAAACAGCAGCCATACCTGAAATTGATTTTGGCGAAATTGTGTCATTTGCATTGGTTTTATACATGATCATGGGTAATGCACCAAAGACGCCTCCCATTGTACGGTCATAACTAATATAAGGAATTGGTGAAAATTCTATTTTTTTGACTTTCGTCGTATCCTTTTTTTGTTGACTCTTTTGGGCGTTAACAACATTAGTACTCGTTATTAAGCAAAGTAGCAATATTACTAGCGGTTGGAAGTATTTCATAGTTCAAAAATACTGTTTTTTATAATATTACAATGTGATATTTCTTTTGAGCAACATTTATTAAAATGGCTCAATTGCTCTAAAGTAAATATCTTAATCCCCAATGCTTATGGAACCTTCTTGGTCTATTGCATTAGATGCTATGTGTGTTGATGGTAAATACCTGTATAGAGATTAGCTAGCCTCTACTTTAAAGATTTGCATACCTTCTACCCAATAAATCGAGGACTCATAAAATATTAGTGCTGTTTTAACGATGCGATCTGATTTGTCACGCGGGGATTTAAATTTAAAACGAGCAACCGAGTTGTTGAAGTTTAAGGTGTGATTGTCGTCTAAATCAAAAGTGTTTGAAGTGAAATAAACCTGATTATTTTTTATGGTCCAAGTGCCTTTTCCATATTTATTTTCTTCAGGATTTTTCGCCAGCTTTCTGTAAAAATGAAAATTAAAAGTACCATCAGATTTCAAAGAGAGCTCATACTTAATCTTGCCCCATTCAGAATTAGCGCCTAAATTTAGTTCATATTTGCCTTGTAAACTGGGCGTTTGCGCTATAATAATATGACTTATAGCGATTGTTGCCATTAAAATTAGTGATTTCATTTTTTGATTGAATTGTGTTTCATGAATTAGCCACATGAATTGTGCCATAATCATAAAAAAGTGTTAATTATCAAATAAATAATTCTGTATCTTTATTCAAACTCCAACCAAAATGAAAAAAAGAACTTTTATCAAAAAATTATCGTTGGCAACGCTAGGAACCCCACTTTATGCAAGTGCACTAGCTTCGAGTATTGCAGCAGCTTCAAAAACAACCCCTAAACTACTAGCTGCTGATGATGAGTTTTGGGCCAAAATACGTATGGATTACAAGCTAAAACCAGAATATATAAATTTAGAAAGTGGATACTACAATATTATACCCACTCCAACACTGGAAGCCTTACATGAACATATAAATAGGGTTAATTATCAAGGGTCTTATTATATGCGCACCGAACAATGGGATAATAAAGATAGAATGGCAAACAAATTAGCCATGCTTCTAGGTAGTACCAAGAAGAATGTGATTATTACTCGAAATACTACGGAATCTTTAGACATGGTTATAAAAGGGATGGATTGGTCCCATGGGGATGAAGCGGTTTATGCCGATCAAGATTACGGCGCAATGAAAATGATGTTTGAGCAAGTAGCACATCGTTATGGAGTAATTAATAAAGTTGTATCGGTGCCCAACCATCCGAAATCTGATGAAGAAATTGTACAAGTATATGCGGAAGCTATAACTGAAAGGACTAAGTTATTAATGGTGTGTCACATGATAAACATTACTGGCCATATTTTGCCAATAAAAAAAATATGTAAAATGGCACATGAAAGAGGTGTTCAGGTCATGGTAGATGGAGCGCACTGCGTTGGTCATTTTCAGTTTAATATTGAAGAGTTAGATTGTGATTATTATGGCTCTAGTTTGCATAAATGGCTTGCTGTGCCGCTTGGCACTGGAATGCTCTATGTTAATGATAAACATATTGATACGTTATGGCCCGTATTTGCGGAGCATCAGCGGGAACCTGGAGATATATCTAGGTTGAATCATACAGGAACCTTACCTGTTTATCATGACTTGACGATAGAAAATGCGATTGATTATTATAATATGTTGGGAGGGGAGCGAAAAGAAGAACGATTGAGGTATTTGCAAGAGTACTGGACAAAACAAGTTAGAGATGTGCCTAATATTATTGTAAATACTCCTGTTGAATCGGAACGTGCTTGTGGTATTGCTAATGTAGGGATTACCACAATGCAACCAGCAGAGCTAGCAAAACGTTTAATGGATGACTATAAAGTATTTACAGTAGCTATAGATTATGCAAATGTAAAAGGATGTAGGATAACGCCGAATGTGTTTACAACCATCGCTGAATTGGACGTATTTGCAAATGCTTTAAAAGAAATGGCAGCATAAGACGAATTGAACACATTGATTTTTCCATTAAACGCAGTAAAAACCCTCTTGATATCTATACAAGATAGCCATGTGGGTTAATTGGAGCAGGCAGCATGTGGTAATCTAAAATTTAAGTATTGCGTATTTTAAAAAAACTAACAGTAAAAGCAAAGTCTAATTGGCAAAAGGAGGTAATAGGGTATAATGGCCATGAATACAAAGCCATTTATTTTTGTCTTTCACAAAAATACGAGTCGATTTTCCTTTAGAGGCAAATGGAATACCTTCTGTTGTACCATGATCTGACCAATAATAGGTAATCCATGCCACGTCATCTTTTATAGTTACAATGGGGTCAATCATTTCGGTGTGAATATTTTCAGATGTTTTAACCCAATTAGCTACACCTTCAATTTCCAGTTTTTTTCCTAGTGTGATCTCGGCGTCATACTCTCCAAATTGAGAAAAATCTGGATGAATATACTGAGCATATGCTTCAATATCTTCATTTTCTATCGCCGCCCACATCTTATTTAGAGTTGTTTTAATAGCTTCCTTTTCAACCTCTAACTGTTCATTTGTGAGTTGTTGATTCTTGGTTGTACAACTCATAAAAATCAATAAAAAAAGAAAAGGGAAAATGTGTTTCATAAGATTAAAGTGAGATTGCGAAAAAAAAGTTACCATTCATTAATTCGGTTAGAATCCAACTTAACAAAAACAAACAAAAGAATTGTAAAGCCCCAAAGACCGGAACCACCGTAGCTAAAAAAAGGTAACGGAATTCCAATAGTGGGAATTAATCCCATTACCATACCAATATTTATCATAAAATGCATGAGAAATATAGAGGCCACACTATATCCATAAACCCTACTGAACTGGGATTTTTGTAATTCAGAAAGGTGTAGAATTCTAATAATAAGAAGCACAAAAAGAATCACCACAATACTACTACCAATAAAACCCCATTCTTCTCCAACCGTACTAAAAATGTAATCGGTGTGTTGTTCCGGTACGAATTTACCAATGGTACGTGTGCCTTCTAAGAACCCTTTTCCAGCAAAACCTCCTGAGCTTATCGCCTTTTCAGATTCATTAAGATTGTATAATATATCGCGCTTCATGGCTTCGAGTTTTGCTGGATCTTTTTCCAATCTTAACCATAAACTAATCCGATCTTGCTGATGTGGTTTCAAAACATTTGAATAGAAGAAATTAACGCTAAAAGCAAATACAGTTGATATGACTATAATAAAAATCGGCTTTAAAATGTTCTTGTTCTTTTTTTGAATAAAAAAATGGTGAATAAGAATAAATACGCCAACGATAATAGCTGTGGTAATGACTCCAAATTTCAATGCTGAGATGGATAGTAAAATCACCGCAAATCCTAACAATAAGTATACATGAGGAATCCCTTCTCTATAAAACACAAAGAAGAACGATGCGTAAACAATGGTACTTCCGGCATCATTTTGAAGTAAAATTAAAAATGCTGGTACAAAAATTATTAATGCAGTTTTAATTTGATCATTTACAGATTTAATATTGGTTTGTAGATCGCTAATATATTTTGCTACCGCCAGAGCCGTCGCCATCTTAGCAAATTCACTAGGCTGTAAAGTCATACCTCCGATGGCGTACCAGGAAGTGGCACCATTAACAGTTTTACCTATTACAAATAAACCAAGTAAGGACAGAATAGAGGCTAGGTAAATAACACTAGCGAAGCGTTCGTAAAATTTGGCTTCAATACTTAAAATGAGGATGATTAAAACAAGCGTAAAAAGTATGAATATGAGTTGTTTACCAAATGGTTGACTCATATCAAAATAACTGCTTATTTCTCCTGTTGCGGAAGCTGAAAAAATATTAACCCACCCAAAACCAACTAAGAGTAGAAAAAGTAGTATGGTTATCCAATCAAATTTTAAATTATGGTTACGATCAAGACTCATTCTAACTTGTTTAAGGATTGTTTGGCCTTTTTCTCACGTTCATAATCTTCCACAAGCAATACCCTTGAATTCGCATTTATGCCAAAGGGTTCTCCGCTAAAGGGTTTCTCATATTCATGCTCCAAAGTACGACTTGTGACCCAAGTCTCAAGATCGGTTCGAGTTATGTTACCTTTTATGTATTTTTCAATCATAAGACTTGCAATACGTCCAGCAAATCTAGCACCGAAGTACCCGTTTTCTACGAGGACGGCAATGGCTATTTTTGGGTTGTCTTTAGGGGCAAAAGCAATGAAAATAGAGTGATCTGTAAGTTGAGTTCTTACACTATCAATTTTGGTGAAGTTTTCTGCTGTTCCCGTTTTACCACAAATTTCAATCCCCGGGATTTGTAAAAAAGCGGCAGTACCTTTATTGTAAACATCAAAAAGGCCTTGAATAACAGGTTCAAAATGACGCTTTTCTATTGTTGTATTGTGAACCGTTGTATACTTTTTATCTAGATTTTGGCCTTCAATGGATTTGATAATATGTGGTGTTAAATAATATCCTCTATTAGCGATTGCAGCAGTCATATTTGCTAGCTGAATTGGTGTGACCAAAACTTCCCCTTGTCCAATAGCATTAGATAAGGTGGTTGTTGCCTGCCATTTAAAATCAGGATACCATTTGTCATAATAGGCGCCATCAGGTATATTCCCTTTTTTACCTATGGTTAAATCATAACCTAAATAATTTCCGAGTCCAAAACTTCTAATATGATTACTCCAAACATCCATAGCATGACTTGCATCATCATATTTTTCTATTGTTTTTCGATATGCCGTGGCAAAATAGGCGTTACAAGATTTTGAAATTCCTGTATTTAAAACCCGAACACCACCACCACAGTGGCATCCCATTTTTCGACCATTTCTTCCGTAAACATAACCGTGATAACAGGTCACTTTAGTATTAACATCCAAAACGCCTTCTTGAAGTGCAGTTAACGCTATTAACGCTTTAAAGGGAGATCCTGGTTCATGCATCCGCAAGAGACCTTTATCAATTAATGGTAAATGTATGGAGTCGTTATTAAGTTTTGTATAGTTACGGGACCTGGATCTACCTACTAATAAATTTGGATTATATGAAGGGGCAGAAATAAGGCTTAAAATTTCGCCGCTGGCAGGTTCTATAGCTACGATTCCTCCCACTTTATTTTGCATTAGCAGTTCGCCATATTCTTGTAATTCTGCATCAATAGTAACCGTTACATCTTTTCCTGCAGTAGGAATGGTGTCAAAAGCACCATTTTTATACGGGCCTAAATCGCGATTAAATCTGTCTTTTTGAATGAATTTAACCCCTTTTACACCGCGTAATTCGTTTTCGTATGACAACTCAATACCTTGCTTGCCAATTAAATCTCCCATACGGTAATAAGGATCGGCATTAATTTCTTTCTGATTGGCTTCGGCGATATAACCTAAAACATTAGCTCCAATGGTAGTTTGATAATCTCTAAGGGATCTTTTTTGAATATAGAAGCCTTCAAATTTGTGCATCTTTTCAGATAAAACAGCGTAATTTTCTTTAGATAAATGCGCTAAGAAAACTTGTGCTATTCTAGGAGAGTACCGGTAATTTCTGTTGTATTTTTTTATAAAATCTTCTTTGCTGATTTTTAGTAATCCGCAAAACTCCAAAGTATCTAAAGGTTTTACTTCACGCGGAATTATCATCACATCATAGGAAGGTTGATTGGCGACTAATAGTTTTCCTTTTCTATCATAAACATAGCCTCGTTTAGGATAATGAAAGACTTTTCTAATGGCATTGTCTTCGTATATGTTATAAGCTTCACTGCTATAAACTTGAAGATAAAACAATCGAATTATAAATACGATACCAACTAAAAGCACTACTGAAAAGAGTAGAAGTTTTCTCATTTATTTTTTCTGCTAAATAAAACGGTTATTAAAAGACAAAGTAATAAGGTAAAGACTCCTGAGAATAACGATTTTTTTAGGATCAAAAGTATTTTAGTACTGTTAAAAATTTCAAGACTAAACAATATGATATGATGAACAATAATTAAAATAGAAAAATAGGTGAGGCGCTGTCCAAATTCTGTTAAACTAAATTTTATGGTTTGATAATCATAACTAGTTCCAAATGCAAATTTTAAAACAACAGGTCTCATGTAGGCGATAGTAACACATGCGGCTGCATGTACACCGCCTGAATCTGAAAATAAATCAACCCCTAATCCCAGCAAAAAACTTATAAAAATGAAAAGCATTCTGTTATTTTTTGCAGGATAAAGCAAAATGAACAAAATGTATAAATAGGGATTGATGTACCCTAAAAAGTTAATATTATTGAGTACAATAGCTTGAACTAAAATTAAAACAATGAACCTTACGATATGTAGTGAAATAACATTATTCATCGGCAGTACTTAATGTTGAGATTTCACTAAAGTCTTTGTTTTCAATAATGTAAACATGTCCAATGTTGGTCATGTCATTATATAATTCAATGTCCAATGTAAAGTAATTCTCAGTTTCGTCAAGTTTAAAATCGACTACAGTGCCAACAGGAATGTTTTTTGGGAATATTGTTGATAATCCACCGGTTACTATTGAATCTCCTATTGCAACTGGTGCTTGGTTGGGCACATCAATAAGTTGAACAATTTTAGGCGAATTACCATTCCATGTTAGCGTACCAAAATGATTGGTTTTCTTAAGTTTAGCATTCACACGAATGTTTGTGTTTAATACTGATATAACTCTTGAATAACCGTTTGATGTGTTATCTATTATGCCCACAATGCCTTTAGAAGAAATAACACCAAAATCTTCGCCAATACTATCTTGTTGACCCTTATTGATAATAAGATAATTATTGGTTGCAGAATAACTGTTTTTGTAAACTTCCGCAGGTGTTAATTTGTAATGAGATGCTACGTGTGTTGAATCTAATATTTCTTTAGATACGGCGTTAACTTCAGAATTATATAATACAGCTTTTAATAGGCTGTTTTCTTCTAGAAGAATTTCATTTTCCGTTCTTAAATTAAAATATCCATCAATATTATTTAATGAAGCATAAACACCTCCCGTTAAAAAGTTGGCGGAATTAATAAATTTGCTTCTGTGGTAAGAATGTGATTGAATGGTAAAAAAAAGCGAAATCGAAAATAGCAATACAAACAAAAGAAATGTTTTGTTTCGTATTAAAAAATTAATGATTTGTTGCATTGCTTAGTTTTCCTATTTAATCAATACGCTTCTGTATTTTGGTAAGTTTTTAAGCACAATACCTGTTCCTCTAACGACGGCACGTAAAGGGTCTTCAGCAATATAAACAGGAAGATCTGTTTTTTGCGAGAGTCTTTTGTCTAGGCCTCTTAGCATAGAGCCACCACCAGCCAAATATATTCCAGTATTATAAATATCGGCGGCTAATTCTGGAGGTGTTTGTGATAAAGTTTCCATCACGGAATCTTCAATTCTTAAAATAGATTTATCCAATGCTTTAGCAATTTCTCTAAAAGAAATTTGAACTTGTTTAGGTTTTCCAGTAAGTAAATCTCGTCCTTGAACGCTCATTTCTTCCGGAGGTAATTCTAAATCTTCAGTGGCCGCACCAATTTGAATTTTAATTTTTTCAGCAGTGCGATCTCCAACATATAAGTTATGCTGGGTACGCATATAATAAATAATATCATTAGTGAATACATCACCTGCAACTTTAACTGATTTGTCACATACAATACCACCTAATGCAATTACAGCAATTTCTGTTGTTCCACCGCCTATATCAACAATCATATTCCCTTTAGGTTGCATGATGTCTACACCAATACCAATTGCAGCTGCCATTGGTTCGTGAATTAAATAGACTTCTTTTCCATTAACACGTTCCGCAGACTCTTTAACCGCACGCATTTCCACTTCTGTAATTCCAGAAGGAATACAAATAACCATACGTAATGCCGGAGCAAATAACTTCTTTTTTAAAGCCGGAATGTTTTTAATGAACATGCTTATCATTTGCTCTGAGGCATCAAAATCAGCAATTACCCCATCTTTTAGAGGTCTAATGGTTTTGATGTTTTCATGCGTTTTACCTTGCATCATACTGGCTTCTTTGCCAACGGCTATGATTTTGCCTGAAATACGGTCTCTTGCTACTATGGATGGACTATCAACCACAACTTTGTCATTGTGGATAATAAGTGTGTTTGCGGTTCCTAAATCTATTGCAATTTCTTCGGTTAAGAAATCAAAAAATCCCATGGGCTATAGTTATATTATCTGAGGGTTATTAGTACTTTATTTCGAACAACTGTAAATGTAGTAAAATATACGTTATAATTAAAGATTTAGACTTTATAAATAATCGACATATTAAGGCGATTATATTAGTGCTTAAAATGACGTGTTCCAGTAAAAACCATAGCAACATTATTCGTGTTACAATAATCAATACTAAGTTGATCTTTAATAGATCCTCCCGGTTGAATTACAGCTGTTATACCAGCATTATCCGCAATTTCCACACAATCTGGAAATGGAAAAAATGCGTCACTTGCCATAACGGCGCCCTGAAGTTCAAAATTAAATGATTGCGCTTTATGAATCGCTTGATTAAGTGCATCAACTCTACTTGTTTGACCTGTGCCACTTGCACAAAGTTGTTTGTTTTTTGCAAGCACTATCGTGTTACTTTTTGTATGCTTGCAAATTTTTGAAGCGAAAATAAGATCTTCAATTTCATTACTACTAGGTTTGCCAATTGTAGCATGACTAAGTTGTTCAGCAGCATCTGTTATGTTATCCTTGTCTTGCACTAAAACACCATTTAAGCACGTTCTGACCGTAGTTTTTGGTAAGTGAATATCCTTTAGAATAAGGAGGATTCGGTTTTTCTTTCCTTTTAAAATTTCTACAGCATCTTCACTAAATGAGGGCGCAATAACAACTTCGCAGAATAAACTATGGATTTCTTCTGAGGTAGCTTTATCAATTTCTGTATTAGAAATTAAAACACCGCCAAAGGCAGAAACAGGATCTCCTGCTAATGCATCTTTGTAAGCATTAAGAAGTGTGTCACGCTGCGCGATACCACAAGCATTATTGTGTTTTAATATAGCGAAAGTTGGTGCTTCTCCTTTAAATTCGTTCATTAAATTTACAGCAGCATCAACGTCCAGTAAGTTGTTATAACTTAATTCTTTTCCATGTAACTTGGTAAAGATCTCGTTGAAATCTCCAAAGAAGAATCCTTTTTGGTGTGGGTTTTCACCATAACGAAGTGCTTGTCCATTAAGCGCACTCAGTTTTAAAACAGTTTCCTCTTGACTAGAGTTAAAGTAATTAAATATTGCACTATCATAATGTGATGAAACATTGAAAGATTTTAAGGCAAAACGTTTGCGGTCTTCCAATGAAATGTCCCCATGATCATTAGAAATTAACTCTAGAAATTCAGCATAATCATTTACTGAAGACACGCAAATGACATCCTTAAAATTTTTCCCTGCAGCACGAATTAAAGAAATCCCGCCGATGTCAATTTTTTCAATAATATCTTGTTCGCTTGCACCTGAGGCAACGGTTTTTTCAAAAGGGTATAAATCTACAATAACACAATCAATTTGTGGAATTTCAAATTCCACCAATTCAGCAACATCTAGAGCGTTGTCTTGTCGGTTTAAAATACCACCAAAAATTTTTGGATGTAACGTTTTTACACGACCACCAAGAATTGAAGGATATGAAGTGATATCTTCCGCAGGAACTACATCAATGCCTAAATCATTGATAAATTTTTGTGTTCCACCAGTTGAATAAATGATAACACCTTGTTCATTTAGTTTTTTTACAATTGGGGCCAAGCCTTCCTTGCTAAAAACCGAAATTAGTGCTGATTTGATTGTTTTACTGTTGCTCATTATAGTGTGTTGTGGATTGAACCGCAAAAGTAACGAATTAAGTCAATTTACACTGTGGATTTTAATCAAAATAGCGTGTTTTTTTTCACCAAAGGCAATAGTTATTAACAGTGGCGAAGAAGATCTTGCGTTAGAAAAATTAAAAGGAAGTAAGTGCTCTTATTATTAAAGCATTTTAGCGACCTCGCTACAAACAAATTCTAAGAATTGCTCATCTTCAACTGCAAACGGATCTGGTGTGTTAGAATCAATATCTATTTGTCCAATGTTTTCTCCGTTAATGAATATCGGGACTACAATTTCGGCTTTAACAGTAATGCTACAGGCTATATAATTATCTTGAGCGGTCACATCTGGGACTACAAAATTTTCATTGCTAACAGCTACTTGCCCACAGATACCTTTGCCAAAAGGGATAATAGTGTGATCTGTTGGCTCTCCAACATAAGGGCCTAATTTGAGCTCGTTTTTCTCACCATTCTTAAAATAAAACCCTACCCAATTATAATAATTGATGTTGGTTTCTAGAAGTTCGCAAATAGATAATAGGCGGTTTTCTTTTGTTTCGTTGTGGTTTGAAACTATTTCAATTACTTTTGGTTTTAACGTGCTCAAGACCATTGGATAAATTTTTTGGTAAAAATATTCAAATTCGAGTGAATTAGATGTGTAGATTAGCATAATTTTAGGAAAATTTCAATCCAATTATTTGAAAGCAATACTTAAAAAATATAAAGGCGTAGTTAAATTTGTTCTTACATTTCTAATGGTGTATATATTTCTAGCTATTTGTTATCAGGTGTATTTGGATTATTCTAAAGACAGTAAATATTATCCAGATTACTTTACAGAATTGGTAGCGCATCAAACTCAGGAATTGTCTAATGCATTTGGGTATGAAACCTACATGTTGGACCATCCCGATGAGCCCTCAATAAAAGTTATTTTTCGAGGTAAATATTTGGCACGAATAATAGAAGGGTGCAATGGTATTAGCATTATTATTTTATTCGTTGCTTTTATTGTGGCTTTTGCTGAAAAGTGGAAACCTACACTAATTTACATTTTAGCAGGAAGCGTCTTGATTTATATCGCAAACCTCCTTCGTATTGTACTGCTTTATTTTGGCATTTACCATTATCCTTGGCATCAAGAATTTTTGCACGGGACTTTATTTCCACTTGCTATTTATGGGATGGTATTTTTACTTTGGATGTTTTGGGTAAATCGATATTCTAAATTAAAACAAAACGATGGATAGGATTTTTAAGTATATTATCGTATCCGTTTTGATTTTGCTGTTGGTATTGATCCGCTTTTTCGAGAACGATTTGTTTTATGATCCATATTTGACATTTTTTAAAAATGATTACCTCTACCTGGATTCCCCTCGTCGTGAAGTGTTTAAGTTAACACTATTTACATCTTTGCGTTATGTATTAAATTCAATGATTTCTATGGCAATTTTATTTGTTGTTTTCAGGGATAAGGGGGTCATTAAATTCTCAGCAGTAGTGTATCTCTTTGCTTATATTATGCTGTTAGTCATCTTTTTATATTTTGTAATTAACCCAAGACAAGAAGATTACTATTTGTTTTTTAATTTGCGTCGCTTTTTAATTCAACCACTTATTTTATTAATCTTGCTTCCGGCGTTTTATTATAACAAAGTGAAAGTTTAAGATGTTAATCCTTTGATAAAATAGAGTGTTATCTTTTTCTTTTTTATAAATTTGCCACTGATGAAACAATTTTTACATAAGCTATTTTCAACAGCTATAGCGCTTTTGGTGTTGTTTTCAACAGTTTCTTTTACTGTAGAAAAACACTTTTGTGGCGATGTGTTGGTTGATGTTTCTGTGTTTTCTGAAGCTAATAAATGCAAAATGGAGGCTTTAGAATTCGATCAAGATACCTTACAAAAAAAGACTTGTTGTAAAGATAAAATTGACGTTGTTGAAGGGCAAGATGAATTAATTGTAAAATCTTTTGATGATCTTAATGTTGATCAGCAATTGGTTTTGGCATCTTATACCTTTACTTACCTCAATTTATTTGAAGGATTATCGCAGTGCGTTGTACCGGATAAATATTATTCTCCACCTAATTTGATCATAGACAAACAAGTTTTTGATCAAGTTTTCCTTATTTGATATTTTTAATTATTTCACATTGCTTTAGGCACAGTTTAAAGCAATCGGGCAGGTATAATATTATGCCCAGAAATTGAATTGAAACGATTAAAAATAAACATTTTGAAATACGTATTATATATATTAATAATGCTTCCATGTATTGCAATTGGTCAAGACCAATTGCAGGGTACTATTCTAGAAGCAAATGATGAAAATGAACCTATTGGCTTAGCTGGGGCTAATGTATATTGGTTAAATACAACAGTTGGTGCCGTAACCGATATCGATGGGAATTTTAAAATCTCCTATAAAACTGATTACACTAAATTAGTAGTTAGTTATGTTGGGTTTACTACAGATACCATTGCTATTTCTGAACCGAAATTCATCAAACATTGGTTGAGCCCAGTTAGTAATTTAGATGAAGTAGTCTTAAAATCAAGAAAGCAAGCAACATCAAAATCATATCTTCAAGCGGCGAACGTTTTAACCGTGAGTAGCGAGGAATTGTTAAAAGCGGCCTGCTGTAATTTATCTGAGAGTTTTGAAACAAACCCGTCAATTGACGTTAATTTTGCAGATGCAGTAACAGGAACACGGCAAATTAAAATGTTGGGATTAACTAGCCCATATATTTTAATTGCAACTGAAAACATTCCTGCCATACGTGGAGCTTCTCAAGCCTATGGTTTAAGTTTTATTCCAGGAACTTGGGTAGAAAGTATTCAAATTACTAAAGGAGCAGGTAGCGTTGTAAACGGATTTGAAAGTATAGCTGGACAAATCAATGCAGAGCTGCAAAAACCAATGACAGATGCTCGTGTTTTTGTAAATGCCTATGGGGCTGCTAATGGAAGATATGAGTTAAATACACACTTGAATACTGCGTTAAATGACAGGTGGAGTACTGGTTTATATCTTCATGGTAATATGAGGGATAAAAAGTTTGATAATAATGACGACGGATTTTTAGATATGCCTTTGGCAAAGCAAATTAATGTCATGAATCGTTGGCAATATACCAATCTAGAAAAAGGCATTGTTAGTTTTACCAATATTCGATATTTAAATGATAATAAACAGACAGGACAGACCATTTTTAATCCGGATACTGACAAGCTCACGACTAACGCATGGGGAAGTGAAATTGATACAAGACGCTTGGAAGCTACAACAAAATTTGGATATGTAAACCCTGAAATTCCGTACCAAAGTATTGGAGCTCAGGTTGCTTACAGTAATCATAAGCAAGAATCTTATTTTGGATTAAACACCTATAATATCACGCACAATAGTATATATGCAAATGCTATTTATAATTCGATTATTAGTGATTCAAGACATAAAATAAAGACAGGCATAAGTTTTACTTATGACAAATATGAGGAGTTGGTGGTGGATTCTGAATATGAGCGCGCAGAAAATTCGGTTGGTGCATTTTTTGAATATGCTTTTGATAATGTAGACGATTTAAATGTAACGGCAGGCATACGTATTGATAGGCATAATTTGCTAGGCACATTTATAACACCACGTTTGCATGCACGATATACGCCATGGGAAAAATCAGCAATTCGTGGATCCATTGGACGAGGTAAAAGAAGTGCTAATATTTTTACTGAAAACCAAAAAATGTTCGCCACTTCTAGACGTATTAATGTTTTAAACTCTGGAGGAAAAATCTACGGATTAGATCCAGAAATTGCATGGAATTATGGTGTGTCATTTTTACAAGGGTTTAATTTGTTTGATAGAAAAGCCGATATTACTTTAGACTTTTACAGAACAAACTTTGAAAACCAAATTGTTGTTGATTATGAAAATCCAACAGAAGTTAATTTTTATAATCTGAATGGAAAAAGTTATGCTAATAGTTTTCAGGCGGAGTTTAATTATAATGTTTTTGAAAATTTAGACCTGCGAATGGCTTATAAGATTTATGATGTTAAAACTCAATACCAATCGGGAGAACTTGAAAAGGCATTAACACCAAAATATCGTATTTTTGCTAACGTTTCATATGAGACCAAGGTTAAAGAAAATGGAGGTCAATGGAAATTTGATACCACTTATAATTGGATTAGTGAACAGCGTTTTACCAATACAAGTAGTAATCCAATTCAATATCAATTGCCGGAGTATTCGCCTACAGTCGCTACCTTAAATGCTCAAGTTACTAAAGTGTTTTCTCCAAAATTTGAATTATATTTAGGAGCTGAAAATTTAACAAATGTAAAACAGGATAATCCTATTTTGGCCAGTGATGATCCGTTTGGTGCGAATTTTGATACGACATTTGTTTATGGCCCTATATTTGGAGCGAGTTATTATGCGGGTTTAAGATTTAGAATCGAATAAAATATATATTATGAAAAGAATTATTGTATTAGTTTTTATGTGCATGAGCATGCTATCATTTGCACAAAATAAAAACGCAAAAGCAAACATAGAAGTCGATGGTGTTTGCTTAATGTGTAAAAAACGTATTGAAAAAGCTGCCATTAAGTCTAAAGGCGTGAAATCGGCAGTTTGGAATGTGAAAACACACGAATTGAAATTAATATTTGATGAACGCAAGACTGATTTAAACGCAATTCAAGAAAATATTGCTGCGGTTGGACATGATACAAAATTGCTGAAAGCAAAAGATGACGTGTATAACAATATTGATCCTTGTTGTAAATACCGAGATAAAGAGGTAGTAGATGCCCATGAAAATTAAACTAAACCAAAAAAGATAATATAATGAAAAAACTCACTTTTATGTTAATGTGTATATGCGCATTAACACTAATAAATTCTTGTAAGGAAGAACATAAAGAAGAAAAGACTGAAGCATCTACTGAAGTACGAGGTGATCATGGCGCAGAAAAAGCCGATTTAGCAATGAATGATGAATTTCAATGCCCAATGGATTGTGAAGACGGTAAGACTTATGATAAAGCTGGTGCTTGTCCGATTTGCAAAATGGATTTAAAGAAAATTAAAACTATGGATAGTGATGAGCATGCTCATGATGATGGCGAAACGCATGAGAATCACGATGCTGAAAAAAGCCATGATGAAGATGGACATTAAGAATATAATGATAAAAGCCGAAGTTAAACGCTTCGGTTTTTTTATTGGTGTTGCTCTATTGAGTATTTCTTGTAACAATAATACTTTATCAGGAAATAAAGTGGTTAGAAATTCAATTGAAACGCATGGCGGATATGAACAATGGGAAGCATTAAAACAGTTGAGTTTTAATAAAGAGACTACTTTGTTTTATGAAGATGGTTCGGTTGAAACGCATACCAATCAGTACCAGATGTTCAATTTTAAAAATGGGCTTTCGGGAACCATAGTATGGCAAGATTCTGAACAAAAAAAGCATCAAATTCTTTTTGATGATGGAAACATAACTAAAACTGTAAACGATACAATGGTGACCTCCATTGAGGAGTTGAAACGCGCAGAGAACTCTTTTTGGGCGGCTTATTATGTTGCGAGTAAACCATTTGATTTGGTTGATCAACCTGTTAATTTGGATCTAATTAGAACCATAGATTATAATGGTAAAAAGTGTTATGAAGTCGCGTTAAACTATAAAAATAGCAGCGATGAAAACGGCGATCATTGGTTTTATATTATTGATACTGAGACTTATGAGGTGCTTGCTAATAAGGTGGTTTTAAAGGATCACACGAGTTGGATTGACAACTTAACATTTGATGAGTCTACCCCCTTTAAATTTAATTCGCATCGCAAAAGTTATCGACTAAATGATGAAGGAGAAAAGACTTATTTAAGAGCTGAGTATTATTATAAAGATTTTAAAGTGCTATTTTGAATTGTAGTTGTAATGGCATTACAGCTCTCTAAAGTACCACGAATACTAATTATACTATTTTTTAAACGCAGGGAATCATAGTTAATGATTTTGTAAATAGGGTAATGCTTTTCTATGGCTGTTATAACTTTAAAATTATGACTGAGCTTGAAATTATCTGAATTAATTTTGTTTGATGCATCTGTATTTAGTTGTGGAAGTATTGCTGAGGTTAATTTTATTTTTGTCTAGGAAGCCATTGCAGTTGGTTATTTGCTCATCCTATGGAATATTGTGTAATAAAAAAGCGCTTCAATCTAGATTGAAGCGCTTTTTGTTTTATATAATGTAAATTACATCATTCCTGGCATACCACCACCCATTGGAGGCATAGCGGCAGGTGTGTCTTCTTTAATATCAACTAAAGCACATTCTGTTGTTAAGATCATACCAGCAACTGAAGCTGCATTTTCTAATGCAATACGTGTTACTTTTTTAGGATCTATAATACCGGCTTTAAGCATGTCAACATAAGTGTCAGATTTGGCGTCATATCCAAAATCTTTTTTGCCTTCTTTAACTTTAGCAACAACGACACTTCCCTCACCACCTGCATTTTCTACAATAGTACGTAAAGGAGCTTCAATAGCTCTTGCTACAATTTGAATACCTGTAACTTCATCAAGGTTTTCCGTTGTGATTTTTTCTAATACTGATTTTGCTCTTACTAAAGCAACACCACCACCAGCAACAATACCTTCTTCAACGGCAGCTCTTGTAGCGTGCAAAGCATCATCTACACGATCTTTCTTTTCTTTCATTTCAACTTCACTTGCAGCACCAACATAAAGCACAGCAACACCACCAGCTAATTTAGCCAAGCGTTCTTGAAGTTTCTCTTTATCGTAATCTGATGTGGTAGTTTCAATTTGAGCTTTGATTTGGTTTACTCTAGCTTTAATGTCATCAGCATTTCCAGCACCGTTTACAACTGTTGTGTTGTCTTTGTCAATCGTAACAGTTTCAGCCGTTCCTAACATAGAAAGATCTGCATTTTCTAAAGAAAATCCTCTTTCTTCAGAAATCACAACACCTCCAGTAAGAATGGCAATATCTTCCAACATTGCTTTACGTCTGTCACCAAATCCAGGAGCTTTTACAGCTGCAATTTTTAATCCACCACGTAATTTGTTAACCACCAATGTTGCTAAGGCTTGTCCATCAACATCCTCTGCAATAATTAATAATGGACGACTAGATTGCGCTACCGGTTCTAAAATTGGAAGAATTTCCTGAAGATTAGAGATTTTTTTATCGAATAATAAAATGTATGGATTTTCTAAATCGGCAATCATTTTATCAGCATCAGTAACAAAGTAAGGCGATAAATAACCACGGTCAAATTGCATTCCTTCAACAACATCTACATAGGTATCTGTTCCTTTAGCTTCTTCTACTGTAATTACACCTTCTTTACCAACTTTTCCAAAAGCTCTGGCAATAAGTTCGCCAATAGTATTATCATTGTTAGCAGATATTGAAGCGACTTGTTTTATTTTGTCTGAAGAATTTCCAACCTGCTTAGATTGTTTTTCTAGATCTACAGTAATTGCGGCAACGGCCTTGTCAATGCCTCGTTTTAAATCCATTGGATTGGCACCGGCAGCAACATTTTTTAAACCTTCTTTTACAATTGCTTGAGCCAAAACGGTAGCTGTTGTTGTACCATCGCCGGCGAGGTCATTGGTTTTAGAAGCGACTTCTTTTACCATTTGGGCACCCATGTTTTCAAGCTCATTTTCAAGTTCTACTTCTTTAGCAACTGTTACACCATCTTTAGTAACTTGAGGTGCTCCAAAACTTTTGCTAATGATAACATTTCTTCCTTTTGGACCTAAAGTTACCTTTACCGCATTTGCTAATGCATCCACACCACGTTTTAAACCGTCTCGTGCTTCAATGTCGAATTTTATTTCTTTTGCCATTGTTAATGATTTTATTTTAGACTTTTCACTAATGTGAAAATCTGTTTGTTATTAGTTTTATATTTTAAAAAAGCGATTGATGAATTCCCAGTTTTATCAGGAATAATATTTATATAATTGCTAGAATGTCACTTTCACGCATCATTAAATAATCTTTGCCATCAAATTTAAGTTCAGTGCCGCCATATTTTCCATAAAGTACAGTATCGCCAACCTTAACGGTTATAGGCTCGTCTTTTGTGCCTTTTCCTACGGCTACAACATTTCCTTTTTGTGGTTTTTCTTTAGCGTTATCAGGAATGATAATTCCAGAAGCTGTTGTAGTTTCAGCTGCTACAGGCTCAATAAGAACTCTATCTGCTAATGGCTTAATATTTAATCCCATTTTATATTTTGTTTATTGGTTAATAATTATGTTTAACGCTTAGGCTATAAGCTAAAAATGTGCCAGTTTAAAAGAACTGACAAACTTTCAGAAACAAAAAAATGCCAACGTATTAGGTTGGCATTTTTGTAAGTCTAAATGATATTTTTATTAGTTGCTATCATTACTAACGGGGTTAGTAGTTTCTGGCGTAGCAGCTTCCGTTGGAAGGTTAGTTGCAGGAATAGTCTGCTCTGTTGCGGCATCTTGATCCAATGCTTTTGATTCAATATCACCACCAGCTCTTGGGATAGCTACATTAGATAATAATATTAAAGCTAACAACAATGTTGCTAAAGCCCATGTGCTCTTATCTAAAAAATCTGTTGTTTTTTTAACACCACCAATTTGTTGAGTGCCACCACCACCAAAAGAAGATGATAATCCACCACCTTTAGGGTTTTGCACCATAACGACTACGATTAATAAAAAGGCGACAATTACGATAAGGATTAAAAATATTGAAAACGTACTCATTATATTATATGTTTTATTCTTGTAATTCTTTTATTGCTTGAATTTGGTTTGCAAAGAAACTACTTTTTTCTGGATATTTCAAACTTAATATTTTATAAGATTGAATGGCTTTTTTGTAATTTTTTTGCTCCAAATATATACGCGCAAGCGTTTCTGTCATTAACGAATCTGGTTCCGATTTCGTTGATATAGAAAGGTTGATAGGTTTACTGTCTTTTTTAACAGGTGCAATCTTTGGGTTGCTTGCAATGAATTTATCTATTAACTCTAACTTTTCTGTGATTGGTTTTTCAACTTCAGTAGAGGTGATTTCTGTATTTTCGTCTCGAATTATTGGTTTGAAACTCGTGATTTTTAACCATTCACCAAATGAATGAATCTCATTTTTATTAAACTCAAAGGGCTTACCAATTTGGAGTTTAGTTTCTGGCGACAGTAAAGGTTCGACCATTTTGGTTTCGATGTGTGATCCATCAACTTCAATAACATGATTTGAAGGTGTTGGTTTAACTTTAAATAAATCAGGATCTAATAGAGGTTCTGAATCCTTAATTTGCTGTTTTAAAGCGTCGTCAATAATGACACTTTTTTGAACCGAAATATCTTCAATATTAACATCAATATCTTTAAGGTGTTCTATGTTTTGCTGAATGTGTTTGGAGATTTCATTTTGCAGAAAAACTTCAGAAGTGATATAATCAAACAAAACACTTCTGTCTGTTGAATAAGCGGCTGTTGATTTTAATTCTTGATTGTATTTAAAACTTCCTTTTTGTTTTAATGCTTTAAGGTAAACTGCACGACCAGCTTGAAAGTATGGGTATTTATTTATTAATGCTTGAATTTCACTTAGCTGACTTGGATTTATTTTCCCTGGATGTTGAAGTAGATATGTGAGTTCGGTTGTATTCATTACCATTTTGCTAATGATGCATTAAAAATATCTTGAGTTATACGTTCAAAAATTTCGTCATAAGCGGTAACTTTTTGCGCGCCAACAAGTAACTCACTGCCTTCGTAATCATAATAAAAAGAAAATCGTGTATCAAACTCGGCATCTGGATCGTTCTTGTCGAAAAAGCGAACTTGAACACCAATTGTCAATCGGTTTTGTGCTGCTTTATTATCTGAAGTCGCTGTTGTTGGCGAAATTCGATATTCAATAATCTCACCTTCATAAACTAAGTCACCATTATTTTTCACTAAGTCTAAACTGGTTTGATTTAGTAATAAATCTATTAAAGAATTAGTGAAAGCTCTATCTAATCCAGGTTCAATTAGTGGTGCGTTATTTTGAAAAAAATTAACTTGAAACGTTTTTGTTTCAGATGAAATCGATGCCCCTGTGAAAGAGTAGGCTCCACAACTTAAAATAAGTGTTATTGCAATTAGTGGTAAAATGTATTTAAATACTTTCATTAATTCAAATGCTTTTTTACAAATCAAATTGTTTGATTTTTCTATATAACGTACGCTCGCTAATGCCTAATTCTGCTGCCGCTAATTTACGTTTTCCATTGTGACGTTCAAGAGATTTTTTAATTAATTCTAATTCTTTGTCATGTAAAGATAAAGTTTCTTCTTCCTCGATCTCTTCAGCGAAATGATATTTATCTTGCGTGTTGTCAATGATTTCAATTTCCGAGCGCTCTATTTCATTGTGAGATGGAATGGCCAAAACATCTTGATTTTCCTCTTTAGTGTCAGATTCTTCTTCGCCATAAATCTTTTGAATCAGTCCTTCGTTATTTTTTTGAACATCTTGAGCATTGCCACTTTTCATAAGTTCCATGGTTAGCTTTTTTAAATCGTTAAGATCGCTCTTCATGTCAAACAATACTTTATAGAGTATTTCTCGTTCATTGCTAAAATCACTTTCTTTTTTTGACGTATTAATTACAGCTGGTAGATTTTGTCCCATTTCAGGGAGGTACTGTTTTAAAATGTCAGCAGTAATTAAACGATTATGTTCTAAAACTGAGATTTGCTCGGCAACATTTCGGAGCTGTCTAATATTACCACTCCATTTAAATTTTAATAGTAATGCAATGGCACTATCAGTTAGTTTTACCGTTGGCATTTTGTATTTTAATGCAAAATCACTTGCGAATTTTCGAAATAGTAAATGAATATCATCTTTTCGTAAACGTAAAGCAGGTAAATGGATTTCAACCGTACTCAACCTATAATAAAGATCTTCTCTAAATTTCTCTTTCTCAATGGCATCAAACATATTTATGTTTGTAGCAGCTACAATACGGACATCCGTTTTTATCACTTTACTAGATCCTACTTTTATAAATTCACCATTTTCTAAAACACGCAGCAAACGTACCTGTGTGGTTAATGGTAATTCGCCAACTTCATCTAAAAATATGGTTCCCCCATCGGCCACTTCAAAATAACCTGATCGTGTTTGTGTAGCACCAGTAAATGCGCCTTTTTCATGTCCAAAAAGCTCACTGTCAATGGTGCCTTCGGGTATGGCTCCGCAGTTAACGGCAATGTATTTGCCATGTTTGCGATGTGATAATTGATGAATGATTTTTGGAAGACTTTCCTTTCCAACCCCGCTTTCACCGGTTACTAAAACCGAAATATCCGTTGGTGCAACACGGATAGCCTTTTCTATAGCACGGTTAAGTCCTGTGTCATTTCCAATGATTCCAAACCTTTGTTTTATTGCTTGAACTGATTCCATATGTGTTTCCTGTTTAGACAGGGTTATTTATTTTTAGTGAAACTACTACCATGAGCATGGTCGAGAGATTTTATTACGCTCTCAACGACGTTCCACCAGATATTAATTGTTTTCTGAGTACCCAATGGCGTCACCTATAAGTGTAGCACTAGTACAATTTGTTATGTTAACATTTACTAAATCTCCAACTTTATACTGTTTTTTAGGAAATACCGCCACAATGTTTTGAGATGTACGTCCTGACCATTGATCATTAGATTTTTTGGATTCACGCTCAATAAGTACTTCAACGGTAGTGTTTAAATATGCTTTGGTTTTAATTTCACTATGCTCACGTTGTAATTGTACAATTTCGGCAAGACGACGTTTTTTAACATCTTCGGGAATATCATCTTCCATTTTGCGCTCAGCCATAGTTCCTGGTCGTTCAGAATAGGTGAACATATAACCAAAATTATACTTAACATATTCCATAAGGCTTAATGTGTCTAGATGATCTTGTTCGGTTTCTGTAGGGAAACCAGCAATTAAATCTTGACTAATAGCACTGTTAGGCAAGATGCGTCTTATGTTATCAATAAGTTCAAAATAGGCTTCACGAGTATGTAAACGATTCATTTCTTTAAGAATGCGATTACTACCACTTTGAACTGGCAAATGAATATGTTTACAAATGTTATTATACTTTGCCATGGTCTCAATAACATCTAATGTTAAATCCTGAGGATTAGATGTTGAAAAGCGAATTCGCATTTTTGGTTGTGCTTTTGCACAAATTTCTAACAACTGTGAAAAGTTAACAGCGGTGGCTTTTTGCATTTCCGTTGCTTTAACAAAATCTTTTTTAAGCCCTCCACCATACCATAAATAGCTATCTACATTTTGACCCAAAAGTGTAATTTCTTTATAGCCTCTATTCCAAAGATCATTGACTTCTTCAATTATACTGTGAGGATCACGACTTCGTTCACGTCCACGGGTAAAAGGAACTACACAGAACGTGCACATGTTATCACAGCCTCGAGTAATTGAAACAAAAGCGGTGACGCCGTTTGTATTCAATCTTACGGGTGCAATGTCACCATATGTTTCTTCTTTGGAAAGAATAACATTAATTGCATCTCTACCTTCATCAACTTCGGCCAAAAGATTTGGTAAATCTTTGTAGGCGTCTGGACCAACAACAAGGTCTACGATTTTTTCTTCCTCTAAAAATTTAGTTTTTAAACGTTCGGCCATACAACCAAGAACGCCAACTTTCATTTTAGGGTTAATGCGTTTTACAGCATTGTATTTTTCTAAACGTTTTCTAACAGTTTGTTCTGCTTTGTCCCTAATAGAGCATGTATTTACTAATACCAAATCGGCATCTTCAAGATTCTGTGTGGTGTTAAATCCCTCATTAGATAAAATTGAAGCTACAATTTCGCTATCGCTAAAATTCATAGCACAGCCGTAACTCTCTATGAAAAGCTTGCGTGTGTTTTTTTCTTTAGCGTCTAAAATAAGATTTTCACCTTGTTTGCTCTCGTCAATAATCTTCTCCATATTCATTTCCCAAGAAATCGGGAATCTTTTTAATTGAAATAGTGATTTGTCAATAAGTGTGCAAAGATACAATTAATTTAGCTTTTGTGACAAAGTGGCAGTGTGTAAAATTTTTAAGTTTAATTACATTTGAGGCCTAATTATATTAATAATGACCTTTATAGAAATAGAGAAAAAAATTAAGCAATCTGCATACTTGGATTTTGGAAATGTTTTAGATCAAACTTTAAAACTGTTTAAAGAGGTTTGGTTAAAAGGATTTTTAATGATTGCTGTAATACTAGTATTAGGGTTTGGAATAACGCTGCTGTTTACTAATATAGGATTGGGATCTAGGTCTTATTTGCTAGATTGGGAAAGTGGAATTAATTTGTATTCGGCATTCACATTAAATTCGTTATACAGTTTACCACAAACTATTTTACTTTCCTCAATTATGATAGGTGCCTTGGCAGGTTTTTATCGAAATTGCAGACAGGCAGATTTGAACCAAATTCAGAATGAGGATATGTTCTATTTTTTTAAAAGTAAATACATAAGTAAGTTGCTTTCTTTGGGAATGATTTATGCCATTTTAGCGGCGGCGGCCCAAGCATTGTTTCTTTTACCTTATATATATGTCTTTGTGCCACTGTCTTTTTTTTCGGTCATATTTGCATTTAATGAAGACTTGAGTGAAGCTGAAATTGTTAAATTGAGTTTTATATTAGGAACAAAAAAATGGTTCTTAACGTTTGGTTTGCTATTTATTATGGGTGTTATTGCGTGTCTAGGCTTGGTAGCCTGTGGTGTTGGCGTTTTTTTTACGATGTCAATTGTTTATATACCGGTGTACTTTGTTTATCGCGATGTTGTAGGCTTTAGCGACGATGATGATATTATGAAAATAGGAACAGAATAAATAAGAGGTAAATTAAAAATAAGTAAGCTTTAATAATTCAACCGATCTATGGTTTTGTTTTTTAAGCATGAAATCTTAAGCATATTAAAATATAAATTAGGATGTTATATTTTTTTTGATATACATTTGTAGCGTTAAAAAATGAATAATGGCGAAGAATTTAGTGATAGTTGAGTCACCTGCAAAGGCAAAAACCATAGAAAAATTTCTTGGAAAAGATTTTATTGTTGAATCCAGTTTTGGGCATATAGCAGATTTACCTTCAAAGGAGTTAGGTGTTGATGTTGATGGTGATTTTAAACCTAAATATGAGGTTTCACAAGACAAAAAAGCGATTGTAAAAAAACTGAAGGAATTAGCGAAAAAAGCAGAAACGGTTTGGCTCGCTAGTGATGAGGATCGTGAAGGAGAGGCTATTGCATGGCATTTGGCAGAGTCATTAAAATTAGATAAAGATAAGATTAAACGAATTGTTTTTCACGAAATCACTAAAACGGCAATTCAAAAAGCAGTAGAAAACCCAAGAGATATAGATTATAATTTGGTTGATGCACAGCAAGCACGTCGTGTTTTAGACAGAATTGTTGGGTATGAACTTTCTCCTGTGCTTTGGAGAAAAGTAAAAGGAGGTTTGTCTGCAGGACGTGTGCAATCGGTTTCGGTGAGGCTAATTGTAGAACGTGAACGTGATATACAGGGGTTTAATCCAGTGGCGTCCTATAGAATTGATGCAGAATTTTCAAATGAAGCAGGTCAAAGTTTTAAAGCGAAGTTGCCTAAAAATTTCTCAACTAAGAAGGAGGCCTATGCGTTTTTAGAGTCGAATGCATCTGCAGATTTTAAAGTGTCAAGTTTAGATAAAAAACCAGCTAAAAAATCTCCGGCTGCACCATTTACAACGTCTACATTACAGCAAGAAGCTGCGAGAAAACTCTATTTTTCGGTAAGTAAAACCATGACCATAGCACAACGATTATATGAGGCGGGTTTAATTACTTATATGAGAACAGATAGTGTAAACTTATCTGATGAAGCAAGAAAAGGAGCGCAATCTGAAATTGATTCGGCTTATGGATCTCAATACAGCAAACCAAGAAATTATAAAGGCAAGTCTAAAGGCGCTCAAGAAGCCCATGAGGCTATTCGTCCAACTGATTTTTCAATTCATAAGGTGGAAATAGATTATGATCAAGCACGACTGTATGAGCTTATATGGAAGCGTGCTATTTCTTCTCAAATGAGTGATGCCCAATTGGAGCGTACAAATATTAAAATTGGAGCATCTTCACATAATGAAGTGTTTACTGCTAATGGTGAGGTAATTACTTTTGACGGCTTTTTAAAAGTGTATTTGGAAAGTACAGATGATGAAAATGAAGAACAAGATGGGATGTTGCCAGCTATGAAGGTGAATGAAACCCTTCTCAATAAATACATTACAGCAACGGAACGTTATACACGTGCACCTGCAAGATTTACAGAAGCTTCCTTAGTTAAAAAATTGGAAGAACTTGGAATTGGTAGACCATCGACATATGCGCCTACAATTTCAACAATTCAGAATAGAAATTATGTTGAAAAAGGGACGGTAGAGGGCGAAGCACGTAATTATACACAACTAACTCTAGAAAGCGGTATTGTTCAAGATAAATTGTTGTCGGAAAAAGTAGGGTCGGATAAAGGGAAACTAGTCCCAACAGATATTGGAATGATAGTGACCGATTTCTTGGTGAATCATTTTGAGAGTATTTTGGACTATAATTTTACGGCGAAAGTTGAGAATCAATTTGATGATATTGCCGATGGTAAGGAGGATTGGACTGAAATGATGAAGAACTTTTATAAAGATTTTCATCCACAAGTTGAAGATGTTGCGGCCAATGCGAATAGAGAATCTGGAGAGCGCATTTTAGGAACAGATCCTAAAACGGGAAAACAAGTAAGTGTAAGGCTCGGTAAATTTGGACCAATGGTTCAAGTAGGTACTGTTGATGACGAGGAAAAACCGACATTTGCAAGTTTGAGTCCAGATCAACAACTTACTACCATTACATTTGAACAAGCAATGGACTTGTTTCAGCTTCCAAAAGATTTGGGGGTTTATGAAGATGAAGATGTACAAGTTAATAATGGTCGCTTTGGGCCTTATGTGAAATTTGGAAAAACATATGTTTCTTTACCTAAAGGCACAGACCCATTAACGGTTGAAATGGATGATGCTATTGTTTTGATAAAAGAGAAACAAAAGGCAGATGCTCCTATATATATGTATGATGATTTACCAGTTCAAAAAGGTAAAGGGCGTTTTGGGCCATTTATAAAGTGGAACAATATGTTTATTAACGTCAATAAAAAATACGATTGGGATAATTTATCTGATACCGATATCATAACTTTGATTGAGGATAAAATACAAAAAGAAAAGGATAAATTGATCCACCACTGGGAGGCCGAAGGTATTCGTGTAGAAAAGGCTAGATGGGGCAGGCATAATATCCTAAAAGGGAAACAAAAGGTAGAACTTGCAAAGACCATTGATGTAAGTGAAATGAGTTTAGAGGAAGCACAAGCTCATCTTGAGAAAAATGCACCCAAAAAGAAAGCGGCTAAAAAGAAAGCACCTAAAAAGAAAACTACAACAAAAACAACCTCAAAAAAGAAGTAGCACATGAATTTTAATTTTCTTACTCCAGTACCAGATTTGGTTTTAGCGCATAATGAGCTTTTGTCAACTCAAGTGCTCGGAAGGAAATTGAAAATTCATTCAGAGCAACAAGGTTTTCCAGATCTTGATGACGTAAAAATAGCTATTGTAGGTGTGCTTGAGAACCGGAATGACGTTAATTATATAGGAGAACCTTTTCAGCTTAATGAAATAAGAAAATCATTATATGCGCTATTTCCTGGAAATTGGTATCTCAATGCTGCTGATTTAGGTGATATCCAAAGTGGAGAAAGTGTAGAAGATACATATTATGCCTTACGCACCATAATCAATGTCCTTTTAGAAAAAAATATTATTCCTATTATTATAGGAGGAAGTCAAGACTTAACTTATGCCAATTATAGAGCCTATGATGATTTCATGCCTATGGTTAATATCGTTAATATTGATAGTAATTTCGATCTTGGTGATTCTGCAAAGCCTATAAAAAATAACAGTTTTTTAGGTAAAATTATTTTGGAGCAACCATATAACTTATTTAACTATTCTACTTTAGGCTATCAAACCTATTTTAATTCGCAAGAAGAAATAGATTTGATGGATAAATTATATTTTGAAGCCTATAGACTTGGTGAAGTGATAAATAACATTAATTTTGTAGAACCTATTATGAGGGATGCTAATATAGTTAGTATGGACTTAAGTAGTGTACGCTCCTCTGAGCTCAGTTCAAAACAAAAATATTCTCCCAATGGTTTTGATGGTAAAGAGATATGTGCAATAGCAAGATATGCTGGAATAAGTAATAAAGTATCATCTTTTGGTGTTTATGAATATAAGCCTTCAAAGGATGACCAAGCAACATCAATGTTGATGGCGCAAGTTATCTGGTACTTTATTGAAGGCGTCAATTGTAGAATTACAGATGATGATTTTTCAGATGCTGCGAGTTATCAAAAATTTACAGTATTAATAGATGATGACGAATTGATATTCTATAAAAGCAACAAAACTGGTCGCTGGTGGATTGAGATTCCTTTTTTGCCAAATGTTAATAATAAATTAAAGAGACACACGTTATTACCTTGCATGCATGAAGATTATATTGCTGCAACCAAAGGGAAGATCCCAGAGCGTTGGTATAAAGCTTTTAAGAAAAATAGCATTTAATAGAAGGTAAATCTTGTATAATTCATCGATGAAATGCACTTTTTTAGGACAAAATGCATTTTTTTTGGCTAAAAAGTTGTTTTTGTGAAAATATATAAATATGTTTACCACCTTAAATTTTAATATATAATAATTAACCTCGAGTTTATACTTATGAAGAAACTAGTTTTATTAACCGCGATTTTAGCTATTGTTACCAGTTGTGGCTCCGGAGATAGGGGTGAATTGGTAGGAGTTAAAGGAAAGAAATGGCATCCAGAGAAACCTTATGGAATGGAGCTTGTTCCTGGAGGTGCTTATATTATGGGGAAATCAGATGATGATTTGGCCGGCATAAAGAATGCACCTACTAAGACAGTTACCGTAAGATCGTTTTATATGGATGAAACTGAAATTACTAACAGTGAGTACCGCCAATTTGTTAATTGGGTAAGAGATTCTATCATTAGAACGAAGTTGGCTATTCTAGCTGATGAAATTGGTGAATCTGACCCAGAAGCCGGAGGTATCGCTGAATATGCATTTAGAGATGCAGATACAACCGACATGACTGTATATGAAAAGTACATGTTAGACAATTATAGTGGTCTAGGTGCAACTGGATATGAAGGAAGAAAATTAAACAAAGATGTTGATTTGGTCTTTGATACCGCTGAGTATCCAGATGCAAATTATACTGAAGTTATGGATACCATGTATCTTCCCTTAGAAGAATCTTATAATGGACAACGTACTTGGGACGTTACCAAGTTTCAATTCCAATACACTTATATGGACATTAAATCTGCGGCAAAGTACAAAGAACTAAAGCGTAGTGATGTCATTATTAAGGAAGATATTCAAGTATATCCGGATACTACCGTTTGGATTAGAGATTTTGCTTATTCTTATAATGAGCCAATGCATAATGATTATTTCTGGCATGAAGCCTATGGAGAATATCCTGTAGTTGGGGTGTCTTGGAAACAAGCAAGAGCATTTTGTCAATGGAGAACGTTGTATAAGAATGCTTATCAAAAATCAAAAAGTACGCAATACGTAAATGGCTTTAGATTACCATCTGAAGCAGAATGGGAATATGCTGCTAGAGGTGGTTTGCAAGGTGCAACTTACCCTTGGGGTGGTCCTTATGTGAAAAATGACAGAGGATGCTTTATGGCAAACTTTAAACCTGTTCGTGGCGATTATGCAGCTGATCAAGCATTATATACTGTAGAAGCTGAGTCATACGAACCAAATGATTTCAATCTGTATAATATGGCAGGTAATGTATCAGAATGGGTAATGTCATCTTATGATCCTGCATCATATGAGTATTCTTCAACAATGAATCCTAGTGTTATTGACGAAGAAAACGAACGTAAAGTAGTTCGTGGAGGCTCATGGAAAGATGTTGCTTACTTTTTACAAGTGAGTTCACGTGATTATGAGTATGCAGATTCAGCAAGAAGTTATATTGGTTTCCGTACTGTACAAGATTATATGGGTACAGATATTACGGCTAATGCAGCTACAAATAGTAAAAAGATTAAAAAAAGATAGAAAAATAAACTTATACAAATTTAACTTAACTTAACTTAAAACAGAGATTATGGCACAATCAAAAGCAAGTAAAAGGTTCATGAATATGGCCTACGGATTAGGAGCTTCAATTGTAATTGTTGGAGCATTATTTAAAATTATTCACTTCGAAATCGGACCCCTAACAGGTAACGTAATGTTAACTATTGGTCTAGTAACTGAGGCAATTATTTTCGCGCTTTCAGCGTTCGAACCAGTGGATACTGATTTAGACTGGTCACTAGTATATCCAGAATTAACTGGAGCACAAGCCAAAGGTAAAAAGGATGCCCCCAAAGATGCCGAAGGTTTATTATCTAAGAAATTAGACAGTTTATTAAAAGATGCTAAAATTGATGGCGAACTTATGGCCAGCTTAGGAGATAGTATTAAGAATTTTGAAGGTGCAGCAAAAAATATGGCACCAACTGTAGACTCCCTGAATGCTACCAAAAAGTACAGCGAAGAAATGTCTTTAGCTGCAGCACAAATGGAATCATTAAACAGTTTATATAAAGTACAGCTAGATAGCGTTAACCGTCAAGCTTCAATTAGTGAAGAGCAAGCGGAAAATGCAGTGAAGCTTAAAGAACAAATGCAATCTTTAGCGTCTAACTTGTCATCATTAAATGGTGTATATGGAGGAATGTTAACAGCAATGAATAAAAACTAATTAGTCTAACCTATTTATAAACCAAAAACTAATTAGTTATGGCTGGAGGAAAATTATCTGCTAGGCAGAAAATGATTAACCTGATGTATTTAATATTCATCGCTATGTTAGCGTTAAATATGTCTAAAGAAGTGCTATCAGCATTTGGGTTAATGAACGAAAAGTTGACAGTTGCTAACACATCTGCAACAGATAGAAACATGAGTTTCTTTGCAAACTTAGAGCAACAGGCTGGTGAACAACCAGAGAAGTACAAGCCTTTACTAGAGCAAGCAAAATCAGTAAAGTTGTTAGCAAATGACTTTGATAGTTATATAGCTGAATTAAAAGGGAATATGACTTCTACGGTTGATGATCCATCAGATTATGAAATCATGGATAAAGGAGATTACCTTGATCAAAATTTCTTTAAAGGTGACAACCTAAAAGAAGAAGGACAACGTTTTCTTGATGAAATGAACAAGTTTAGAGATGGTATCGTAGATGTTATTGGTACTGATTTCCCTGAAATCGCGGATGACGTGAAGCAAAACTTTTCTACAGATCAAGTGGTTGATAGAAACGGTTTGAAACGTGACTGGATTGAGTACAACTATAAAGGATTTCCTTTAGTGGCGTCTTTAACAAAAATGACTCAAATGCAAGCTGATATTAAGGATACTGAATCAGAAGTGATGTCTGCTATGTTGCAGGGTACTTTGTCAAAAGAGGTATCTATGACTAACTATACGACGTTACTTGAAACATCAAAATCTGCTTACTTTAATGGCGAGAAATTTGATGGAGAAATTGTATTAGGTCGTAAAGATGCTTCAACAAAGCCAAATAGAGTAGAACTAACTCTTGATGGTAGAGCTTTAAAAGAAACTGAGTATTCTATTGAAGACGGTAAAGTGAAATTAATTATCAATGCTGGTTCAGCAGGTGAACATAAAATTGAAGGTAAATTAATTTTTGCTCAAGATGGTGAAGAAATTGAAGTGCCAGTATCGCAAACTTTTGCTACGGTACCTAAGCCAAATGCAGCAACAATTTCAGCTGATAAAATGAATGTGGTATACCGTGGTGTTAAAAACCCAATGACCATTTCTTTTGCAGGTGTATCTGATAATAAGGTTGTAGCAAATGCTCAAGGTTTATCTAGAGCTAGTGGAAGTAAGTACGTTATGGATGCAACATCAATTAAGGGTCGTGAAGTGACCATTAATGTAACAGGTACTTTGCCAGATGGACAAAAAGTAAGTGATAATGCTAAATTTAGAATTAAAGATTTACCAAAACCAACAGGAACTGTGAGAGGTGAAGACGGTGCAATTAAAATGCAACGTAACAGTCTTGAGATTTCTACAATTGGTGCTAAATTTGATGATTTTGATTTTGAATTACCACTTAATGTTACAGGATTTAAGTTTAAAGTTCCTGGACAACCAACGATAACCGTTAGTGGAAACAAGTTAAACTCAAGAGCAAAAGCTGCTTTGCGTAAAGCTAAGCGTGGATCTGGAGTTCAAGTGTTTGATATTCAAGCTAAGGCCAAAGGTGTAAGTGTACTCCTTAAAAAGGTATCACCTGTATTTGTTGAGCTTACAAACTAAAACGATAGAAATAAAGAAATCTGTCCCAAACAATTTAAAAATAGTAAGATGAATTTAAAAAGTTTTGTATTAACCGTTTTGTGTGGGTTTACCTTCGCAGGAGTGTTTGCTCAAGCAAACCTATTGAACGCGAAGTCTCCTGATGATATTGGTATTAGAACTGCTGATCAAATTGCACTAGACAATGATAAACCCTTAGAATACGGGTATGTCGATGATAGAGATATATTGTATTCGAGAATGACATGGGAAAGAATTGTTTTAGACGAGCGTGTTAATTTCCCGTTGTACTATCCAATTGATACAAACAACATTGGAAAGAACCGTAGATCATTGTATGACGTTTTAATGAAAAACGTTCAAAATGGTAAGATTAAAAACATCTATGATGATTCTTACTTTACAACTAAACGTACCTTAGGAGATATTGAGGATGCATTGAAAATGGTAGATACCACAGAATTAGGTATTGAACAAATTAATGCAGGTGAAGAATTATCTGCTGAATACATCAATAAAAGAGAAATCACAGCTGCTGATATTGTAGAATATCGCATTAAAGGATTGTGGTATTTTGACAAACGTATGGGCGAATTGAGATACCGTTTATTAGGTATTGCACCAGTTGCTCCGGATGTTAATTTTATTGATAGTGATGAACCAGATTTAGTGCCATTATTTTGGGTGTTTTTCCCAGATGCAAGAGAAGTTTTGCATATGTCAAAAGCATTTAATAATCAAAATAGTGGAGCTCCAATCTCTTTTGATCATCTATTAAATTCAAGACGTTTTAGCGGCTATATTTATAGAGAAGAAAATGTACAAGGAGACAGAATGATATCTGAATATATTAATAACAATGCTTTGATGCAGTTATTAGAATCGGATAGAATTAAAGATAAAATTCGAAATTTCGAAATGGATATGTGGAGTTACTAACGTCATTAATATTCTAAAAACAAAACGCGCATCTCATGGATGTGCGTTTTTTTTTATCTTGTATCTTCGCAGCGTGAAAAATGTAGATTATATAATTGTTGGTTTAGGCCTTGGTGGGGTGTTGAGTTGTGAACGCTTGAGCGCTTTGGGCAAATCATATGTTGTTATTGATGACAAGTCACAGCAATCTTCAGTAGTTGCTGGGGGTCTGTATAATCCTGTAGTACTAAAACGATTTACACCAGTTTGGCAAGCAAATAGCCAGTTAGAATTGGCGTTACCAATTTATAAACAATTAGAAAAGCGATTACAAGTACAACTTGTTCATGAAGTCCCTGTATTAAGATTATTTGCCTCTACTGAGGAGCAAAACAATTGGTTTTTAGCTTGTGATAAACCTCGATTAACAGCATTTTTAGATCCCGACGTTGTACATTATAAAAATAGTTGTATTGATGCCGAATATGGATATGGCAAAGTGTTGCATACAGGCAGAGTAGATACACAGGAATTAATTAGGTGTTACCAAAAAGAATTGCAAAATAATGACTTGTTTTATTCGGAAACTTTTAATTATAAGACGCTCTCAATTTCAGAAGAAAACATAGTATACAAGGATATTAACGCTAAGCATATTGTATTTGCAGAGGGCTTTGGTTTGAAACAAAACCCATTCTTTAATGAATTACCACTTAATGGCACAAAAGGAGAATTGATTGTGATTCATGCACCAGACCTTCAGATTGATTTCGTTTTAAAATCCGGCGTGTTTTTAATTCCTATTCAAGACGATCATTATATTGTTGGGGCTACATATGAATGGGAAGATAAAACCAATA
>JAGSHF010000144.1 GCA_023954685.1 Flavobacteriaceae bacterium
CCACATCTTAATAATAAGTCAGGAAAAGAATATTTTATTGAAATTCCAAAAAAAGGCGAATATGGAAACCCTTAAATGTGATTGAATATTTAAAAAATAGAACACAAAAAAATGCATTCTAAATATTAAGAATGCATTTTTTTTGTGTTTTTAATTCTGATTAACGTCTACTGCGTCTGCCTTGTCTCGAAGATGTAGGGCTTCCATAATGTTGTGTTGGGATTGATGCTTTTTTCATCTGTTGTTTCATCATTTTGATTTGATCGGTCAACATACCACGTTTATCCAATTTTTGAGCTTCAGCAAGTAGTTTTGTTGCTTCTTGTTTACGTTTTTTAGAAAAAGATATACCTGCTAAATTTAGTTTCGCCATTGCCAAATCATGATCCATAGAGAGTCCAAGCGCTATTGCCGATTTAAAATACTTTTCGGCTTCGTTCATATTGCTTTGTGACACCATAATCCCTTTTAAGTAATTATAGTATCCTTCTTGTTTTGTTGTTAAAGCTGATTTAGGCTTTTTAATCTTTTCTAACCATTTGTTAGCTCCTTCAAAATCTTGCTTACGTAATTTTAAAAAAGCAAGTAATATGAATTCATTTTTAAAATATAAAAAGATAAAAATTAGAGAAAGTAAAATATACATAATACCATTACCAATATTACCTTCAATAAACTGATAAATGGCAAAACCAATAATGAGAATAGCAATGAATAATTTTATATTTTTGTTGTACATATTGTAAGTTTATTTTTGAGATTGCAAATGTAGTAAAAACAATTCAAAATTTTTTTAAATTTAGTGTTGCCAAATAAAAAAGCATTTGTATATTTGCACGCAGTTTTGAGAATATATTCAAGACAACGAGTTTAGATTAAAAAGAAGATTTTAAAAATATAAGACAATGCCAAAAAGAACGTTTCAACCATCAAAGAGAAAAAGAAGAAACAAACACGGTTTTAGAGAAAGAATGGCTTCTGTAAATGGAAGAAAAGTACTTGCTCGTAGAAGAGCTAAAGGAAGAAAGAAATTGTCTGTATCAACTGAAACAAGACATAAAAAATAATGATTAACAATTGTTAATATATTAAAGGCGTTACTTAGGTGTAACGCCTTTTTTTGTATCTAGGAAATACTATTTTTGCAACTTAATAATTTAATGTTATGCCAAAAAAACCGCAACTTAAATCTATATTGATTATTGGTTCAGGCCCTATTGTTATTGGACAGGCCTGTGAATTTGATTATTCTGGAACTCAGGCTTTACGTTCTTTACGTGAAGATGGAATTGAAACTGTTTTAATCAATTCTAATCCAGCAACTATAATGACAGATCCTTCAATGGCGGATCATGTTTATCTTTTGCCTTTAAATACAAAATCAATTATTCAAATCTTAAAGGAGCACCCACAAATTGATGCTGTTTTACCAACTATGGGAGGACAAACAGCTCTAAACCTGTGCATAGAAGCTGATGAGAAAGGCATTTGGAAAGATTTTGATGTAGAGATTATTGGAGTTGATATTGATGCTATTAATATTACGGAAGATCGAGAACAATTTAGAGAATTGATGCTAAAAATTGGAATTCCCATGGCACCTCAGGCAACTGCTAATTCTTTCTTAAAAGGGAAAGAAATTGCTCAAGAATTTGGATTTCCATTAATTATTAGAGCATCGTTTACATTAGGAGGCGCCGGTGCTTCATTTGTTTATAAAGAAGAAGATTTTGATGAGTTATTAACCCGTGGATTGGAAGTTTCGCCTATTCATGAAGTAATGATTGATAAAGCGTTAATTGGTTGGAAGGAGTATGAATTAGAGTTATTAAGAGATGCTAATGATAATGTTGTTATCATCTGCTCTATAGAAAATATGGATCCTATAGGAATCCATACTGGAGATTCTATTACTGTAGCTCCGGCAATGACTTTAAGTGATACGACATACCAAAAAATGCGTGATATGGCAATTCATATGATGCGTAGCATTGGAGATTTTGCTGGTGGTTGTAATGTACAATTTGCAGTTAGTCCAGATGCAAATGAGGATATCATCGCTATTGAAATTAATCCACGAGTATCGCGTTCTTCAGCGCTTGCTAGTAAAGCAACAGGGTATCCTATTGCTAAAATTGCCGCAAAATTGGCCATTGGTTATAATTTAGATGAATTAGATAATCAAATTACAAAATCAACATCGGCGTTATTTGAGCCAACATTAGATTATGTAATTGTAAAAATACCGCGGTGGAATTTCGATAAATTTGAAGGTAGTGATAGAACACTAGGACTTCAAATGAAATCAGTTGGTGAAGTAATGGGTATTGGACGCTCCTTTCAAGAAGCACTTCATAAAGCGACGCAATCATTAGAAATTAAACGTAATGGTTTGGGTGCTGATGGGAAAGGTTATAAAGACTATGACCAAATTATTAGCAAGTTAACTTATGCCAGTTGGGATCGTGTTTTTGTGATTTATGATGCCATCCAAATGGGAATTCCTTTGAGTCGTATTCATGAGATCACAAAAATAGATATGTGGTTCTTAAAGCAATATGAAGAATTGTATTATTTAGAAAAGGAGATTTCTACTTATAAAATTGAATCGATTAATAGAGATTTATTGCTTGAGGCTAAACAAAAAGGATATGGTGATCGTCAGATAGCTCATATGTTAGGATGTTTGGAAAGTCAAGTGTATAATAAACGTATTGAAATGAACGTCAACCGCGTTTATAAATTGGTAGATACTTGTGCTGCTGAATTTAAGGCAAAAACACCATACTATTATTCTACTTTTGAAAATGAAGTTGAATCCGCAGATGGCAACCGCTTTTCGGATAATGAAAGTAAGGTTAGTGATAAAAAGAAGATTATTGTTTTAGGCTCTGGGCCAAATAGAATTGGGCAAGGTATTGAATTTGATTACTGTTGTGTTCATGGGGTTTTAGCAGCAGCAGAATGCGGTTATGAAACTATTATGATTAACTGTAACCCAGAAACTGTTTCAACGGATTTTGATACCGCGGATAAATTGTATTTTGAACCAGTTTTCTGGGAACATATTTACGATATCATTCGTCATGAAAAACCTGAAGGTGTTATCGTTCAATTGGGAGGGCAAACAGCGCTTAAATTGGCCGAAAAACTTGATAGATATGGCGTAAAGATAATCGGAACTACGTATCAAGCTCTGGATTTAGCAGAGGATAGAGGCTTATTCTCAAACATGCTTAAAGAGAATAAGATTCCTTATCCAGAATTTGACATTGCAACAACGGCAGATGAAGCTGCAGCAATTGCAGATGTATTGGATTTTCCAATTTTAGTTAGACCATCATATGTATTAGGTGGTCAAGGCATGAAAATTGTGATTAACAAACAAGAACTTGAAGAGCACGTGGTTGATTTATTAAGAAGAATGCCAGGAAATCAATTGTTATTGGATCATTACCTAGACGGTGCTATTGAGGCCGAAGCAGATGCAATTTGTGATGGAGACAATGTCTACATAATTGGAATAATGGAACATATTGAACCATGTGGTATTCATTCAGGTGATAGTAATGCGACTTTGCCTCCGTTTAATTTGGGTGAATTTGTAATGCAACAAATTAAAGATCATACTAAAAAGATAGCTTTAGCACTTAATACGGTTGGTTTAATAAATATTCAATTTGCTATAAAAGACGATATCGTTTATATCATTGAAGCTAATCCAAGAGCTTCTAGAACGGTTCCATTTATTTCTAAGGCATATGGAGAACCTTATGTTAATTATGCCACTAAGGTAATGCTTGGCGAGAAAAAAGTAACTGATTTTGATTTTAAACCGAAGTTAGATGGCTATGCGATCAAACAACCGGTGTTTTCTTTTAATAAATTCCATAATGTGAATAAAAAACTTGGACCAGAAATGAAAAGTACTGGTGAAAGTATTTTGTTTATTGACAGTTTAAAGGAAGATGAATTCTATAATTTGTACTCAAGACGTAAAATGTATTTGAGTAAGTAGATTTTTGATTCAGAGACTTTTTTAGCATTAGTGACTGAAAATTTGGTTGCTTAACTTTACTAATTGGTTTAGGAAACTATTAAGATTACTACAGTTGCATTTAATTCATTATTGAATGCAACTTGTACCGACTTTTAAATTTATAAATTCGGTAAAATGGCGTCTTAATATTGTTTTAGTATTTGTATGCCAGTTTGTATTTGAATAAAGTATTTTAGGATGTAGGTATTGAAAATAATTGTTTTGTAAACCGATAAAAAAAAGAAACCCTATTCATTACCTTCGTCTGCACGTTTTATTATGGCTTCAGGTAAAGCTTTTTTTGCTTTAGCACCTAGTTTTTTTATTTTTTCTACACTTGTAATAAGGTTACCACGTCCTTCAACAAGTTTGTTCATTGCTGCAGAGTAATCGTTTTTCGCGGCATCAATTTTTTTGCCAACACCAGTTAAATCGCTAACCAGTCCTTCAAATTTATCATATAATGCTCCTGCTTGACGGGCAATTTCTATTGCATTTTGTTGTTGTTTTTCATTATTCCACATGGTATCAATGGTTCGCAATGTGGCCAAAAGAGTCGTTGGTGTTACAATTACGATATTTTTCTCAAAAGCTTTATTATATAAAGAGTTGTCTTCATTTATTGCAATAGCAAAAGCGGGTTCAATAGGAATGAACATCAAAACAAAATCAGGAGATTCAATATCATATAAATCTTCATATTTTTTAGCAGATAATTGATCAACATGTTTCTTAATAGAATTGACATGTGATTTTAAGAACAAAGCTTTGTCATCATCTTCAGCATTTACCAATCGTTCATAATCGGTTAAAGAAACTTTGCTATCTATAATCATACGTTTGTTGTCGGGAAGATGCAAGACGACATCAGGTAGCACTCGAGTGCCGTCAATTAGTGTGAAATTTTGTTGTACAAAGTATTCTCTATCTTTTTCTAATCCTGATTTTTCTAAAACGCGTTCTAAAACCAATTCCCCCCAATTACCTTGCATTTTACTATCTCCTTTTAGAGCCCTAGTAAGGTTGGTAGCTTCTTTAGTCATTTGTTGATTAAGATCTTTTAAACCTAACAATTGCTCTTTTAGAGCTGAGTGCATAGAAATACTTTCTTTTTGGCTGTCCTCTACTTTTTTCTCGAAAACTTGAATTTTTTCCTGTAAAGGGTTTAAAATTTGTTTGATATTTTCTTTGTTCTGAATTGTGAATTTTTCAGATTTTTCATCGAGAATTTTAGTAGCCATTAATTCAAAATCCTTGCGAAGCTGTTCCTGCTGTTTTATGAGTTCTTCGTCACGTTTTATGTTTTGTTGTTGAAGATTTTCGTATTCGGTATTCTTTCTGGTCAACTCAGAATTAATGAATTCTTTTTCCCGTCTTATAGATTCGCGATTACTTTCTATTCTAGTGAGGTTGTCCTTTAAGTCTGTTATCGTATTGCCCAATTGATTTTGGCGTTCTTCAAGTGTGCTTTTATCGCTTTTACTTTTAAGTTTTGCAATGGTCATGCCAATATATGCACCAATACTTCCTGATGCTAAAATGGCAATTATAAGAATTATACTATCGTTCATTAAAATAGATTGAGTTTCATCAAAGATAGTTAATTTGAAATTTGGATTGAAGCCATGAATCTATAAAATATGAGATTATTAGTTCTAAAAGGAGGCGCTGTTTTTTACTCTAAAACTGCCCGTATTTTCATCAAATAGAATTAAATCTTCTGGAAATAATGAATTAAATGTCCCTTGAGAAATGAGATCAATGGGAGCGCCTGAAACTACTTCAGATTTTGTCATTACGATCATAGCATCACACAGTTGAATGGCTAGATCTATTTCATGAGATGAGAATAGTATGGTTTTATTAGTTTCTTTTGCCAATTTTCTCAACAATTTTAATATATATGCTTTATGATACATATCTAGATGTGTAGTTGGTTCATCCAAAATAATAATATCTGTATCTTGTGCTAAGGCTCGAGCAATCATTGCTTTTTGCATTTGACCATCGCTTAATTCAAAGCATTTTTTATGTTTTAAAGTGTTAATGTTTGTTAGCAAAATGGCGTTTTCAATAATGGAATGATCATGATCAGAAAGATTACCAACCCAGTTGGTATATGGTTGTCTCCCTAAGGCTACCAATTCATAAACGGTAAGATTCTTGGAAGCAATAGATTCTGTAAGTACTAAACTCAATGTTTTGGCCAATTCGAGATGTGTGTAATTGTTTAGAGCTTTTTCCTGAATATAAATGTCGCCTGCAATTTTGGGCTGCACGGTAGTGAGTGTTCTCAATAGGGTCGATTTTCCAATGCCATTGGCACCAACAAGTCCAATTAATGTGCCTTGCTGTAACTCAATGTTAATATGAGATGCTACAACAATGTAGTCTTTCTTGGTTTTATAACCTATGGATAGACTTTTTGTTTTGAGGACTATATGTTGTTTTTTAGTTTGCATTTAAAACACCATTTTTCGTTTCCTTACGAGTAACCAAATAACAACCGGAGCTCCAATTAACGACGTAATAGCATTAATTGGTAAAGTAAAATCACTAGTAGGTAATTGTGCAATACTATCGCAAATGAGCATGATGATGGCACCAACTAAAAGCACGGCAGGTAACAAAATTTTATGGTTAGAACTATTAAAAACTTGTCGTGTTAAATGAGGGACGGCAAGGCCAATAAAAGCAATAGGCCCAGCAAAAGCAGTTATCGTACCTGCTAATGCACTGGTTGCAAGAATGATGATTAACCTACTTTGCCTGATGTTCATCCCTAAACTTCTCGCGTAATTTTCACCTAAAAGTAAAGTGTTCAAGGCTTTTAAAGATAAGATTGATAATAGAACCCCTATGGCGTAAATAATAAAGAATATTAGTAATTCATGCCAAGAAAGATTACCTAAGCTGCCAAAACCCCAAAATATATATTGTTGCAATTGTTCAGCAGAGCTGAAGTAGGAGAGCACACTCACTACAGCTGCAGTAATGCTTCCAAACATTAATCCTATTATTAGTATGGCCATAGTATCACGAACTTTAGACGAGACAATCAGTACAGCTAGAAGCACTAAAAAACTACCTAAACTTGCAGCAATAACAATGCTCCATTTTGAAATGAGTACAGATGCAATAGCACCTCCAAAAAAACCTGTGCCCATAATTACTAGTGCTACGCCCAAACTGGCTCCTGAGCTAATCCCCAATACAAATGGTCCAGCTAAGGGATTTCTAAATAAGGTTTGCATAAGAAGCCCCGAAACACCTAATCCTGAACCAACCAAAATTGCCGTAATAGCCTTTGGCAGTCTATAATGTAGAATAATATAATTATCCGTAGTACCTATTAAACTTTCAAAAATTGTTTTAAAAGGAATGGAAACAGACCCCAAACTAATGTTCGTAAAAAAACATACAATTAATACACCCATTAAAAGCAAAAAAGCATTTTTGTATGAATTTGTTTTTAGCAATTAATTTAAAGGTTTAAAAAAGTAAGGTTGATAATCTTTTAGCAATTCCGGATGACAAATTTTTATAATATCTTTTAACACCAAATCTGGTCGAGCAATGCCCAGCTCGTAATACAAAACACCTCCCATTTTTCCTGTGGTATTAGAAAATGTATACATATTTTTATTTTGAAAAGCATCAAATTTTGTGTAATGATTGTTCGCTTTTTCTAAAGTTTCAAAACTCGGATAATACGATGGGCTTAGCCAAATGTCTGCAGTTTTAGCTTTAGTAAACACCGTTTCGAAACTTAAAGCCAAACTGCCACTTGCAACAGTATCCGCCCAAAG
>JAGSHF010000240.1 GCA_023954685.1 Flavobacteriaceae bacterium
ACATCTTTAGGAGTGGGTTCCCTCCTACTAATTTCAAGTTGTTTTAATTCGGCATCAGCAGATGCTGTCCCAAATGCTTTTACATTTTTAACTGTCATATTTTTAAATATTAAATGATTACATAATTTGATGTCCTTAACGCGCTATTTTTAAGGTTCTTAAAGATACATAAATTAGAACTTTAGAATGCCATGTGTTTTAAATTTAATAATCTTTTTAATGACTTACATGCCGTTAAAGTAAAAATTAAACGGTCATTTGATAATGACATATAAACTTTGCCTAAATTTGCACATTATTAATTTTTATATCATTTCACAATGCGTCAATTTTTACAATCTGCTACTCTTTTTATTATTTGTTTTACAACAAGTATCTCGGCTCAGGATTTATCATCAATTTATGAAAAAGTAAGCCCTGCAGTAGTGGTTATTGTTACTTCTGAAAAGAAAATAGTGACATCGTCAAACCATATTTCAAAGAAAATAGATTTTAAAGGCTTAGGCTCTGGGTTTATGATTTCGGATCGTTTGGTCGTTACAGCGGCCCATGTGGTTACAGCCCCTGAAACTTTAAACATCGTATTCCCTGATGGTGATGTTATCCCCGGTAGCGTTGTGAGTTCTTATCGTGGTGCTGATATTGCTTTAATAAAGCTTATGCGACCAAGAATTAATGCCGTAACAGTAAGTTTTGGAGATTCTGATGCTCTTAAAATTGGAGAACGCATTTTTGTAATTGGTGCTCCTTTTGGATTAAACACATCGCTTTCTTCAGGATATGTCAGTAGTTTTAAAAGGTCCAGTTTTGACCAAAACCCATTTACAAGTACAGATTTTATTCAAACCGATGCAGCCATAAATCAAGGTAATTCTGGAGGCCCAATGTTTAATTTAAACGGCGAGGTTGTTGGGATAGTAAGTCACATTACGACGCAATCAGGCGGTTTTGAAGGCATAGGATATGCCAGTAGTTCAAATATAGCTTCTCGATTATTACTCAATAACAAAATGCCTTGGCTAGGGGCAGATTTTTATACCTTAAGTGAAAAAGAAGCGCAGCTCTTAAATGTCCCACAAAAATATGGCTTACTTGTAAAACGCGTCGTTGTAAATTCTATTTTTGGAGAGATAGGCGTTCGTGGTGGAGATACTGAAGCGGCAATAGCCGGAACAAATTTAATACTTGGGGGTGATATTATATTAGCCTTTAATGATATTCCATACGCTTTAGATAATAAAACCCTAAATAAATTGGCTGAATTTGCTAGTAATATCAATGAAACTCCAAATTTTAAATTAACGGTATTGCGACAAGGAAAAGTTATTGAATTGAAACGATAGAAAAGTGCTTCCTGTGCTAATGGTTTACAAAGTGCTAAAGTACCTTTATGATCACTGCTGTAATGTTAGGCTACTATTATGTGTCAATAATAGGATGTAGAACGATTTTTATCAAACATATTCATATTGCTATTGGTCAACTTTATGGAGCACACAAATGAAAAACTAATCCATTTACAATATCAAGGGTTTGGTAATACACATCATCTTTGGGATAAGGATGCAGTTTATGGTCTAAGTCAATTAGATGTCCATAATATTCCTCAAATAACACTACCTAGTCAATCATCTGAGCTTCCTAAACGTTTAGGTAAACGTGTAGAATCTTTTGCATTGCACCAACTATCGCAATTACAACAGATAAACATCATAGCAAAAAACATACACATTCGCGCTGATAAACATACCATTGGCGAATTGGATGCTATAATATCTGTAAATGGTCAACCAGTACATTTAGAAATTATTTACAAGTTTTATTTATATGACGCCTCTGTGGGCACTCATGAATTGGAGCATTGGATTGGCCCCAACCGAAATGATTCTTTAGTACAAAAACTAGATAAACTTAAGGAAAAGCAACTGCCCCTGCTTTATCATCCTGAAACAAAAAAATATTTAGATCAATACCAGCTCGACGCCAAAGAAATAGATCAAAAAGTGCTTTTTAAGGCACAATTATTTACACCGCCCTCTATAAAACAATCCACATTTAAAGAGCTTAACAGCAATTGCATCGCGGGTAATTATTATACAAAAGCTGAGCTTTCAAATTTAGAAACTTGTCAGTTTTACATGCCTATAAAAAACAACTGGCTCATCGCTATCCCAAAGCAAACAAGTTGGATCGGTTTTCAAAAATTCAGTAAGGAATTAGACGCATTGCTCCAAAACAAAAGAGCGCCACTAGTTTGGATCAAGCACCCGCAAGGGGCAACCGAACGTGCTTTTGTCGTTTGGTGGTAACTACCTTACGACTTAAATGTTTTTTAAATAATCTAGCATCTTCTTCCGTTCTATAGCAGTTGGCATTCTACCATATCCTGCATGCATATTATCTATAACATGTTTCACCGTAGAAGTTCCTGGAATAACACAGTTTACGGCATCATGTGCTATGATATATTTCAAGAAATATTGGCCCCAAGAGGTAATATCCAAATCGGCACACCATACTGGAAGTGTTTTACCTTTTACCATTCTAAATAAATTACCACCATCATATGGTCTGTTTATTATAACAGCTACGCCTTTCTCTTTCGCCACATCTAACAGTTTCTGCTCTGCATGACGCTCATTTATTGAATAATTAAACTGTACAAAATCTGGATGTTCTTGGTTAATTAGATTAATTAGCTTGGCGTGTGAGTCATTCGTATAATGTGTCAATCCCCAATAACGAATGCGACCTTCAGCTTTCCAATCTCTTAATGTTTTAATATGGGTTCCCCAGTCTACAAGATTATGAATTTGCATTAAATCCATTTGCTTCCGTTGCATTTTTCGCATGGAAGTTTTCATTTGCTCAATTCCAGCATTTTGTCCACTCGTCCATACCTTTGTGGCATAGAAGAAATCATCACTAATGCCTAGT
>JAGSHF010000146.1 GCA_023954685.1 Flavobacteriaceae bacterium
AATGCATTAAAGGTCAACATCGATTAAAATAAGGTTAATTTGGAAAATATAGGCAAATTGTGGGCAAATGAAAAAATCATCAAATTCAAGTATTCTTGAAAGCCTTATTATTACTGGTGGAGAAGATGGGATTCGAACCCACGACCTCTTGACTGCCAGTCAAGCGCTCTAGCCAACTGAGCTACATCCCCATTATAGTGTATATTACTTTAATCCACTCAGCACTAAAACTGGTCTTGTGCTATGAAAATCCTTTTTTAAAATGGTATTGTCTTCCCATTTTTTAATAAAGAAACCGCGCTTTCTTCTAACCACACAAAGCATATCTGGGTCATTAGATTGGAAATGCTCTAATACACCTTGAAATGTGGTGCCGTTTTCACTTATAATAGTTTTAGAAACAATATCAGCCAAAGCGCTATTAACATCAAAATCACCCTCGTTATGATGAGGCGTTTTCACTAATAATAAATTAACAACAGCATCAAACTGATTCTTAATGCCAATAAGAGGTATTAATGCCTCTTCTTTTTTCAATATAGCAGATTTAACTGCCAATAATATTTTTCTAATGGGTTTAAAACTATATCCTTCAGGTACAATTAATGCTGGAATTTGAGTTTGCTTAATTATTTTTCCTGAAGTTTTACCCAAGAACACTTCATCTTTAATGGAATTTGTTCGTGGTTCAACAAGAATTAAATCAATATTCCCTTTTTCACAAGCTAACTCTAAAGTGTCTATAAGTTTTCCCTTTAAAGTTCGGGTTACAACCTCAACCTTTTTAGTGTCAATTTTAGAAATAAGACCATCCAAAAACTCTTGGCTTTCCCGTTCTAAAATATGATCAATTTTAATCATTGTTCCCGCTTTCGTATACACATTGTAAATTTGAACAATAAACAAATTAGCGTTGAAAGCTTCAGCAAAATCTACGGCATACTGTAAATGACTTAAAGCATTTTTTGAAGACCCTACAGGAACTAAAATATTTTTCATACCCTTTAAAATTAAAACTAAATTTACACAAAATATTTGATTGTAAAAATAGGGATTAAAAATGATAAGAAAAGCAATAATTGAGGATATTGATTCTATACTTAAAATAACCAAAGACTGTGCTATATCAATGATTTCCAACAGTATTTACCAATGGAATGACTACTACCCCAATCGTGTAGCGTTTGAAAATGACGTAAAAAGAAGTGAACTTTTTGTTATAGAAAATGAAGAAACTATTATTGGCTGTGTTGTCCTTTCAACACTAATAGATGAGGAATATCAGCACGTAACATGGTTAACTCCAAGCAAAAGCAATCTTTATATTCATCGCTTAGCTATAGACCCCGTATATCAAGGTAAAGGTAAAGCTCAACAATTGATGAACTATGCCGAAAGATATGCCCAGGAGAACAACTATGACTCTGTTAGGTTAGATACCTTTTCACAAAATCATAGAAATCAAAAATTTTACGAACTTCGCGGTTATAAAAAACTAGAATCCATTTACTTCCCAAAACAAAGTAAATATCCATTCTACTGTTATGAATTAGTATTTTGAGTACATCTATTAGTCTAAAACATATCAACAAACTTGCTATTCCTGCCTTAATTTCAGGAATTTCTGAGCCAATTTTGTCTATTACAGATACTGCTATTGTGGGCAATATTGACGTGAATGCCACTGAATCCTTAGCTGCCGTAGGAATTGTTGGTGCATTTATTTCTATGCTAATCTGGGTGCTTGGTCAAACAAGAAGTGCAATCTCATCAATAGTTTCGCAATATGTTGGAGCTAATAATATTGAAGCTGTTAAAAACCTCCCAGCTCAAGCCATTTTCATAATAACGTCGCTTAGTATCATTATTATCATTGTGACCTTTCCGTTTGCTAATGACATCTTTAAACTGTATAACGCGTCCAATATAATTTTAAACTATAGTGTAGACTATTATCAAATTCGAGTTTTTGGGTTTCCATTCACATTGTTTACAATAGCTGTGTTTGGCACATTTAGAGGGCTGCAAAATACGTTTTACCCAATGATTATTGCTATCGTCGGGGCTTTAGCTAATATCATTCTTGACTTTATATTGGTTTATGGCATTGAAGGCTATGTTCCAGCTATGAATATAAAAGGAGCTGCTTATGCTAGTGTTGTGGCACAATTTCTAATGGCCATCTGCTCCGCATATTTCTTAATTAAGAAAACAGATATTCCATTAAAACCTAGTTTTCCGTTTAATAAAGAAATGAAGCGTTTTGTCGTGATGATATTAAATTTGTTTGTGAGAACTATAGCTTTAAATGTGACGCTTTACTTCGCTACACGTTTTGCCACAGGTTATGGTAAAGACTATATTGCGGCATATACTATTGCTATTAACTTATGGTTTTTAGGCGCCTTTGTAATTGATGGATATGCAAGTGCTGGAAATATCCTTTCTGGGAAATTACTTGGTGGAACAGAGTATAAGACGTTAATTAAACTGAGCAATAAACTTATAAAATACGGCATTATTTTAGGCCTTATTATGGCAGTAATCGGCGCTTTAGTTTATATTCCTATAGGCAAACTTTTTACTCAAGACCCCAATGTTCTCTCTGAATTTTATGACGTATTTTGGATTGTTTTGATCATGCAACCTGTATGTGCACTTGCCTTTATTTTTGATGGTATTTTTAAAGGTCTTGGTAAAATGAAGACATTAAGAAACATTTTATTGCTTTCTACCTTTATTATCTTTATTCCTATTCTATTTTTACTTGATTATTTAAATTTAAAACTTCATGCTATTTTCATTGCAATGACTTTTTGGATTATAGCCAGAGGGTTCCCACTTATTATAAAATTTAGGCGAGAATTTTTACCGCTTTCACAAAAGACGTAACTTTGAACATATTTTAGGCTTAATACCAATGACCCTGTTTTCTCTATTATTACAAGTAGACATTAATAATAAGATTAATAATGCGCCCGATAGCAATTATGAAATTGGTGTTTTCATAGGCAGCATGCTGCCTTTTGTCGCATTAGTTATCATCGCTTACCTTGTTTATAGATATAATAAAAACAAATTAAATCAAGATTAAAATGGATGTTTTAAATTTTTTAAGCGGTAATGGTTTATTCCTTATTTTAGGGGTGGCTCTTGTGGTGATTTACTTTATAAACCGAAACAAAAAACGTTAATGAGCAAAATTCGTATTACCAAACAATTTTCTTTTGAAACTGGCCATGCCCTATATGGATATGACGGTAAATGTAAAAATGTACATGGTCACAGTTATCGTTTATATGTTACAGTAATTGGTACACCTATTTCAGATAGTACTCATGTTAAATTTGGAATGGTTATTGATTTTAGCGATCTCAAAAAAATCGTAAAAGAAGACATTGTTGATGTTTTTGATCACGCCACGGTATTTAATAAAAACACGCCACATGTAGAACTGGCAAAAGAACTTGAAGATAGAGGTCATAATGTCTTGCTGGTAAATTATCAGCCAACCAGTGAAATGATGGTTATTGATTTTGCTGAAAAAATTAAAAAGCGCTTACCGGAAAATATCGAATTACATGCTTTAAAACTCCAAGAAACCGCAACTAGTTTCGCTGAATGGTTCGCTAGTGATAATGAATAAAGCCACTCACATAACAATCCAACAAGGAAAGAAAGTTTACTTTGCTTCAGATAATCACTTGGGAGCACCAACTCGCGAACAATCCCAACCTCGTGAGCAAAAATTTGTAGCGTGGTTAGACGAAATAAAAACAGATGCAGCCGCAATTTTTCTTTTAGGTGATTTGTTTGATTTTTGGTTTGAATACAAAACCGTTGTTCCGAAGGGTTTTACTCGAACTTTTGGGAAGCTCGCGGAAATATCAGATTCTGGTATCCCTATTTATTATTTTGTAGGTAATCACGATTTATGGATGAATGGTTATTTTGAAAAAGAGCTCAATATCCCTGTTTTTCATAAGCCACAAGAATTCTTTTTTAATCAAACCTCATTTTTTATTGGACATGGTGACGGATTAGGCCCTGGAGATAAAGGTTATAAGCGCATGAAAAAAGTATTTACCAATCCTGTATTTAAATGGCTATTCCGTTGGTTACATCCTGATATTGGTGTAAGATTAGCACAATATTTATCTGTTAAAAACAAACTTATTTCGGGAGATGATGATGCCAAATTTCTAGGAGAAGACAATGAATGGTTGGCGCAATATTGCAAACGTAAACTTGAGGAAAATCATCGTGATTACTTTGTCTTTGGCCATAGACATCTGCCTATAGAGATTGATTTAAAACCTAATTCTAAATATGTGAATCTGGGCGATTGGATTACCTACTATACTTATGGGGTATTTGACGGCTCCAACATGACGCTAAAAGAGTATTAGTCCTCGATTTCATCACTTTCATGTTTTTCAATATCCTTTCTTAAATCAAGATTACGCAACGGTTTGTTTTTTATACCCATTATAGTTACAATAATTAGCGTTACTGTTCCACCAAGCACAACTGCTAACGGCGCCCCAAAAATTCTTGCAGCTATACCGCTTTCAAGAGCTCCTAGTTCGTTAGATGACCCTACAAACATAGAATTTACTGCACCTACTCGCCCCCTCATGTGATCTGGTGTTTTAAGTTGAAGGATTGTTTGACGTACCACCATTGAAACCCCATCAAAAACACCTGAAAAGAATAACGCTAAAACACTCAACCATAACAACTTTGAAGCGCCAAAAATTATCATAAAGAAACCAAAACCAAATACTGAGATGAGTAATTTCTTTCCAGTATTTTTTGTAATTGGTATATATGTTGTCGCTAACATGGTTATTATACTTCCAGATGAGAGTGCTGCATTTAATATGCCAAATCCTTTTGGACCAGCATCTAATACATCTGTAGCAAAAACAGCAAAAATTGCAACTGCGCCGCCAAACAAAACAGCAATCATATCTAAGGTTAATGCTCCTAAAATCACTTTGTCGTTGAACACAAAGCTAAGTCCCGCTTTTAAACTTTCTTTTACTGATTCATTAGCCCCTTTGTTTAGAATTGGCTTTTGACTAATTTGCAGCACAAAAACTAATGCTATCATTACTAAAATAAATATGATGCCTAGTGTGTAATGTACGCCGATCCATGCTATTAGAAAGCCTCCACATAAAGCACCAAAAACATTAGCGCCTTTCCATGTACTGCTGCTCCAAGTTGCAGCATTAGGATATGCTTTTTTTGGAACTATAAGTGCTATAAGCGAAAAAATAGTCGGTCCAAAAAAAGCTCTCAAAACACCACCAAAAAATACCAAGCCATAAATTCCATATAAAACTGTATTTGTGTTCCATAATGAATCTATGGTGTCTGATGTTAGCCAAAACAAACCAAAACTAATTAATGAAAATAGAGCAATACAAAGCGTGAAAAGATTTCGTTTTTCCTTTTTATCAACAATATGTCCCGCAAAAGGCGCGATAAAAAAAGCAGGTAAAAACTCACATAAGCCAATAATCCCCAAAGACAATGGATTGTTAGTCAAGGCATAAACCTGCCATTCTATGACAACAAACTGCATAGACCAACCAAAAACTAAAGCAAATCTTACTAATAAAAAAATATTAAATTCTTTAAACCTAAGTGCTGCATAAGGATCCTTTATTGCCATAGCTATTTAATATCTCTCAATTTCAATTGTATTGAAGTTCTGCCTTGCCAATGGTTTTCATCAACAGAATACACGGCTTTAAAGGGTATTCTATCTTTAATCAAGTCTAACTTGTCTCCCAATCCAAAACCTATACAAACCAATTTTTCTTTACCGCTTTGTGTTACCGTTATTCGCAAATGTTTATCATCTTCACCAACACATTTCCCATAACCCGTATCTCTTAGATTTTCTGTCATAAATATTGGGGTCATGTTTCCTGGGCCAAAAGGTGCAAACTGGTGCATAATGCGTATTAACTTGCTTCCTATCTGATGAAGATCAATTTTTGAATCTACTTTTACTTCTTGGATTAATAAATTTCTGTTAATAGTTTTAGAAACTTCATCTTCAAACGCCTTTTTAAAGGCCTGATAGTTTTCTTCTTTTAGAGTTAATCCCGCGGCATATTTATGCCCTCCGAATTGTTCAATATGCGCTGAACATGCCTCAATAGCATTATAGACATCAAATCCAGAAACCGAACGTGCAGAAGCCGCTAATTTATCACCACTTTTAGTAAATACGAGAGTGGGTCTATAATAGGTCTCAATCAAACGAGACGCCACAATGCCAATCACGCCTTTATGCCAATCCTTTTGATAAACCACAGTAGTACATCGTTCTTGCTCTTTATTCTGTTCAATATGTTGAAGCGCTTCTTCTGTAATCCGTCTATCAGCTTCTCGTCTGTCTGTATTAAAATCTTCTATTTCAGCGGCGTACGCCTCTGCCAAATCATAGTCAGTTTCTGTTAATAATGTCACCGCATAATTGCCATGTTTCATTCGTCCAGCAGCATTAATTCTTGGCGCCACAATAAATACAACATCTGTAAGGGTGAGTTCCTTTTTTTTAACTTGATTGATAATCGCTTTAATCCCCGGTCTAGGGTTCGAATTAATTACTTGTAAACCAAAATAAGCCAAGACTCTATTTTCCCCCGTAACTGGAACAATATCTGCCCCAATTGCAGTCGCGACCAAATCTAAATATTGTGCTAAGTCTTCAACTGTTTTATCTTGTTTTGAAGCAAGCGCCTGAATGAGCTTAAATCCAACACCACAACCACAAAGCTCTTTAAAAGGGTACTTGCAATCATCGCGTTTGGGGTCCAAAATAGCCACAGCATTTGGTAACATCTCGCCTGGTCTATGATGGTCACAAATAATAAAATCAATACCTTTTGTTTTTGCATAAGCCACCTTATCAATAGCTTTAACGCCACAATCTAGGGCGATAATAAGTGAGAAGTCATTATCATGAGCAAAATCAATACCCTTGAAAGATACACCATAACCCTCATCATAACGATCTGGAATATAAGTGGCAACAGCGTCTGTTCTCGTTTTTAAGTAAGTTGACATTAATGCTACCGAAGACGTACCATCTACATCATAATCACCAAAAACCAATATATTATCTCTCTTGTCTATAGCTTCTTCAATTCGAGAAACAGCGATCTCCATATCTTTCATCAAAAGTGGATCGTGTAATTCACTTAAACTTGGTCTAAAAAATGTTTTAGCATTTTCATAAGTTTCAATGCCGCGTTGTAAAAGTAAGGTCGCCACAACTTCATCCACTTTCAATGCATTTTGCAAAGTGGTTAATTTTTGGGAATCTGGTTTTGGCTTTATTGTCCAACGCATGGAGTGAAAAAGAATTACGCCGTCATTCTGAACAAAGTGAAAATTCTAAATAGAGTTACTCTGACAAACTGTGAATGACAAAGCATTTATTGATTGTGATAATGTATTTCTATATTAACCTCCGCAAATTGGCGGAACATTTCCATTACGCCACAATATTTCTCCACAGAAAGATCTATGGCTTTTTTTATTTTCTTTTCATTAAGGTTTTTCCCAAAAAAATGATAGTCAATTTTAACTTTATGAAAATATTTTGGATGTTCCTGAGTTAATTCCCCTTCAACATCCATTTTAAATTCATAATCGCTTATTTTCATTTTCTCCAATACAGAAACCACATCCAATCCTGAACATGATGCAAGCGCAGACAACATTGCTGCTTTAGGGGAA
>JAGSHF010000101.1 GCA_023954685.1 Flavobacteriaceae bacterium
ACAAACAAGACAATACTAAACTATGAAAGAATATAAAGTTATAAAACCAAAATTAGGATGGAGAAACCATACTGATAAGCTAGAAGACCTTTTAAATACTTACGCCAAACAAGGTTGGATGTTAAAAGCCATCACCCCTCATGAACATATGATTGCACATATTGTTTTTGAACGTGATAAAAACAGGTAATTATGAGTTTGAGTCGACTTAAAATAAATGTCCCAATGGAATCATTTGATTATGTGATTGAGTTAATATCAATTACATTATTGATATTAACATGGTGTTATTGCATTTATATTTATTCTGATTTACCCGAGCAAATCCCTATACATTTTAACGGTGCTGGAGAACCAGACAATTATTCTAATAAAAATTTGGTTTGGTTATTACCAGCTATTGGGACATTGCTATATTTTGGTATTTTCACTTTGACGAAATATCCTCACTTACATAACTACATGATAAACATTGATAATTCAAATGCCTTAAAAAATTATCGTTATAGCATTAGAACCTTAAGAATTGTAAATTTATTATGTACTGTTTTGTTTGCTTATATAACTTATATCATAGTACAATCTGCATTCAACAATGAAGCAAATTTAGGGCGTTGGTTTATGCCTATCGTGATTGGTTGCAGTATTATATTGCCAATAATTTTAGCAGTTTATCAGAAAAAAATGAATAAAAAAAATACTAATGGCTAAGAAAAAAGCTTTCGCTTTGCGCGTGAATGAAGACATGTTAAAAGCTATTGAAAAATGGGCTGCAGATGAGTTTAGAAGCACTAATGGGCAAATAGAATGGATGCTTATGCAAGCTCTAAAAGAAGCAAAGCGTAGCCCAAAAGATTCTAAAAAAAATCCTAAAGTTTAGTTAACTATGGTGAGTTAGAAATTATTCTGCTAATTTTATATTTTCTAACCAACCGAACCATTGAAAAAACTACTTCTACTCTGCACCTTTATGACCCTTTTTATGGGCCATTCTCAAGAAACTAAGAAATCCGTAACTGTTAAATATATAAATGAACCTATAAAAGCTGATGCTGTTTTAAACGAGCCTGCATGGTCTCAAGTCGAGCCAGCTACTAATTTTTGGAATTATTTCCCTACAGATTCTTTACAAGCCAAAAGTCATTCGGAGATCAAATTTTTATTTGATGATGACAATTTATATGTAGGAATTAAGGTGAAATCGATTGGCAACAATTTTATAACACCTTCCTTAAGAAGAGATTTTAGAGCAGGTGGTAGTGACAATATCACATTACTCTTTGACACCTTCAATGATGGCACCAATGCCTTTCTTTTTGGGTCTAATCCACATGGTGTTCAACGTGAAATGTTATTGTCTGGCGGTGGTAATGAGCTAAGAGGATTTAATGGAGCCTGGGATGCCAAATGGGTTAGTGAAAATAAAATTCATGATGACTATTATGTCTTGGAATGGATAATCCCCTTGTCGTCTTTTAAATATCGTGAAGGGGAAACGAAATGGCGTTTTAATTCTTATCAATTTGACACGCAGCTAAATGAGCAAAATACTTGGGCTCAAATTCCACAAAATCAATTTATTTTCAATTTGGCTTATATGGGGGATATGGTATTTGAAAAACCATTAGGAAAATCCAAATCGCCAATTTCTATTATTCCTTATGTTAATTATCTTACTGGAAAAGACTATGAAAGTGACGAAACCAATTCCGATTTTAAATTTGGTGGTGACGTTAAAATGACGTTAGGTAACAGTATGAATCTTGACATTACTGTAAATCCTGATTTTTCTCAAGTTGAGGTTGACCAACAGGTGACTAATCTTACTAGATTTGAAATATCGCTTCCGGAAAGAAGACAGTTTTTTATCGAGAACAGTGATTTATTTGGGGATTTTGGAAATAGTAGAGATGCAAATCCTTTCTTTTCAAGACGTATAGGAATCGCAGAAAATCTAGATGGTGATAATATTGAAAATGATATTATAGCAGGTGTTCGTCTTAGTGGTAAACTAAATAATAATTTACGCTTGGGTGTCTTAAATGTTCAAACTGTTGAAGATACTGACAACGAAATACCTACTTCAAATAACACGGTATTAACCGCACAATATAAAATGTTTAGCCGCTCTAATTTAAGTGTTATGTTTATTAATAAACAAGCCACAAAAGATTATGACTTTCTAGCCAATGAGGACAGATACAACAGAGTTTTTGGTCTAGATTACAGAATGGCTTCTGAAGATAACACGTGGGTGGGTAAATACTTTTTCCACAAATCCATTTCTCCAGGAGTGAGCGATAAAGACATGTCTGCTGGAGCTTCAACAGAATATTTTAGTAGGAATTGGAATTTTAGATTAAGTGGTGTTTACGTTGGGGACAACTTTAGATCAGATTTAGGGTTTATTAGAAGAACAGATATTGTAAAAATTAGCCCAAAAATTGAACGTACATTTTGGCCTAGTTTAGGGAAAGTGCAAAAACATAGCTTGTCATTCACACCATTTATTCTTTGGAAACCGGATTTAAATTTTGAAATGTCAGATTATACCTTGCTCACTCAATATCAAGCCAATTTAAAAAACACAGCAGAGGTTAATGCCGAAATGTTTAATAGATTCACTCATTTATACGAACCTTTTGATCCTACAGGAAGTGATGATGGCCCAGCGTTGCCTGTTGGCGACTATCATTATACTAATTTTGGGTTTAACTTCAGATCGGACCAAAGAAAAGCGTTTTCTTATAATATTGGTCCTTCTTTTGGTCAATTTTATAATGGACATAAGTATTCTTTCAGGGCTCAAGCAACATTAAGGTTACAGCCCTATTTTACGACTACCATCGTAGTTAATTATGATAACATCCAATTGCCAGATCCGTATCCAGATGCTCAACTTTGGTTAATTGGACCCAAAATTGACATTACTTTTAACAAAAACCTATTTTGGGCTACTTTTATTCAATACAGTAGTCAACGGGATAACTTCAGTATCAATACGAGATTGCAATGGCGTTTTGCTCCATTGTCAGATTTATTTATTGTTTATAACGATAATTACTTTACAGATAATATATTTGCGCCTAGGGTTAGATCTTTTAATGTAAAACTGACGTATTGGCTTAATATATAATCTTATGGAAAATAACATTCCTTTTTTTACTGATGACACCATAGTTTTTGGCTTGCTTATGCTGGCCTTAGGATTCGTTTTTTATACCGAATCACGCCCTTCAGGTTTTTGGCACAAATTCTACAAAATCATTCCAGGGCTGTTTATGGCTTATATGGTACCTGCTCTACTAACAACGGTTGGTCTTATAGCACCTGAATGGACAAGTACAAATGATGCAGGAGAATTAACAGAACATAGCTCAAATCTATATTTTGTTTCAAGTCGATTTTTATTACCTGCAGCTTTAGTATTAATGACATTGAGTATAGACTTGAAAGCTGTTTTTAATCTGGGATGGAAGGCCCTAATTATGTTTTTTACAGGAACAATTGGTATCGTTATTGGAGGTCCAATTGCTTTGTTTATTATATCATTATTTAAACCCGATTTAATTGCTACTACAGGTCCTGATGCCGTGTGGCGCGGACTTTCAACATTAGCTGGAAGTTGGATTGGTGGTGGAGCTAATCAAACCGCTATGCTAGAAATATATGCATATAATCAAGCGGAATATGCTAAAATGGTTTTCGTAGACATTTTTGTAGCTAACGTATGGATGGCCATACTACTTATCGGCATTGGAAAGCGTAATCGTATTAATAAATGGCTAAAGGCGGACACTTCATCCATCGAAGCGCTTAAAGAAAAAGTATCTACTTTTGCCAATAAAGTTAAGCGAAATCCTTCACTTACGGACATTATGATTATTCTAGCTATAGCTTTTGGCACAGTTAGTATTGCTCATTTATGTTCTAACTTTATGGCACCATACTTTGAAGATATTGTTGCAGGCATTGATAATGCAACTACAAAAAACATCTTTACGTTCTTAGGTTCTAAGTTTTTCTGGATGATAAGTATTTCTACCATTATTGCCATACTATTATCTTTTACAAAAGCTAGAAATTATGAAGGCGCAGGAGCAAGTAAATTTGGTAGTGTTTTTATTTATGTTTTGGTAGCAACCATTGGAATGAAAATGGATTTAACTTCTATTTTTGATGAACCCGTTCTAATTCTGATTGGTCTAATTTGGATGGGAATTCATGCTGGATTACTCATATTTATTGCTAAAATCATTAAAGCACCTTATTTCTTTTTAGCCGTAGGTAGTCAAGCGAATGTAGGAGGTGCAGCGTCTGCACCAATTGTTGCATCCGCTTTTCATCCATCGTTGGCAACAGTTGGAGTTTTACTGGCAGTTTTCGGGTATGCAATTGGTACTGTAGCGGCTATCGCTTGTACTATACTTATGGAATTAATTTCAGTAAGTTAAAAATTGAATTTTGATTCCGTATAAATTTTCATTTGCGCAATTAATATATGATATTTGCGCCTCAAAATAGCAATGAATGAAAAAAGCATCCCTACTATTATTTTTACTAGTCCTTATTGTTTCTTGCGGGACTAAAGAATATGATTTAACTGTAACAGGATCCATTAAAGGTCTTAAGAAAGGTACATTATATCTACAAAAATTACAAGACACAACACTTGTGGTTATGGATTCTATTATTTTATCTGGTGAGTCACCCTATATTTTGCAAAGTGATCTTGAAGAACCGGAAATGCTTTATCTGACTTTGGATAAAAATGCGGCAGAAGTATCACGTATTGGGTTCTTTGCAAATAAAGGCACTACTGAGATCAATACCACTGTAAAACGATTTGTTTTTGATGCCAAAATTATAGGCTCAGAACAGCAGAAAAAGTGGGCTGAGTTTCAGGGCGTTATTTCTAAATTTAACGATCAGAATTTAGATGGAATTAAGGCAAAATTCGAAGCACAAAAAAGTGGAGACTCTACGGCAATTGCAATGGCAAATGAAGCAACTGAAAAACTATTAAAACGAAAATATTTATATGCAATTAACTTTGCTATCAATAATAAGTCCAGCGAAGTAGCGCCTTATGTCGCTTTATCTGAAATTTATGATGCCAACGTTCAATATTTGGACACCATTTACAAGGCGCTACCCGAAGATATTTCAAAGTCTAAATATGGTAAACAACTTGATACTTTTATTAAAGACATCAAAGTTGCGGAAGCTAAAAACTAGTAAAAAAAAACGCGCTAAATAGCGCGTTTTTTTTTATAACTTGTTTATCTTTTCAATTAGTGCTCGACCTTTATCTTCAAGGTCCTGATTGATAGATTTAAAATGTGCTTTCTTATTTTCAATACTTCTATTATTTACTCTAGCAATTAAATCATCAAAAGTCTCAATAGCTTCATCAATAATTGCTTCACTTTTCTTTGTATCCTTATCTGTATTAGCATACTCCCAGATATATACCACTTCTATGATATCGCCTAAAACATAATTAATGTCTTTTTTTAAATCTCTTTTATTTGCCATTATGTATTAATTTATTTTTTGCAAAATTACACAATTTTAAACATAAACCTCCAAAAGTTTAGCATTGTTTGTTACGATTTCAAAATGCCCTAGGGCCGCAGGAATTAAAATCGTTTCGCCTTTTATCAGATCTTCTGAAAAATCATTGTATACAATTTTACATTGACCTTCAACACACATATAAACAAGAAATGAATTCGTCATATTTTTCTTTTCAATAGTATGAGTCAAATCTAAATAATTCGTAGTAAAATAAGCACATGACACCATTTGATTGGATTGATTCTCATCAATATTGTATGACACCCTAAAATCATCCGGCATATTAAAATTAATAGCATCTATAGCTAATTCATTATGCAATTCACGTTCATTACCCATATCATCCTTCCGATCCCAATCATATACTCTATAAGTAATATCACTGGTTTGCTGTATTTCTGCCAGCATTACCCCTGCTCCTATAGCATGTACGCGACCAACTTCAATAAAATAAGTATCCCCCGTTTTTACCTTATCAAAATTCAATATTTCGGTAAGCGATTTCTCTCTCAAATGTTTTAAATATAACTCTGGCGTAATATCATCCTTGAAGCCTACAATAAGATTGGCATCATCATCTGCCTGCATCACATACCACATTTCTGTTTTTCCAAAAGAATTATGACGTCTTGCTGCTAATTCATCGTTTGGGTGTAATTGTATTGATAAATTCTCCTTTGCATCAATGAATTTTATGAGTAATGGAAAATTTTCTTTAAAAATTTCAAAATTCTTTTCCCCTATTAATTCACCCTTATATTCTTTTAACAACTGCTTTAGCGAACTCCCTTTCAAACGGCCATTGCTAACAGTTGAAATATCTCCTTCAACATCACTCAATTCCCAGCTTTCACCAATATTTAGCAAATTGCTATCTTTATTTAACTGTGATTTAAGTTTTTGGCCTCCCCATATCTTTTCTTTTAAAATAGGGTCAAACTTTAAGGGGTATAAATTGCTATGCATAAATTATTTAGCCGGGTAGGTTACAAAATTTCGGGGGGTTTCATAAAGTGTTATTTCTAAATCAAAAACGGATTTTAACTTTGGTTTTATTTTATTGTAGATGACCACCGCTATGTTTTCTGCTGTAGGATTTAAATTCTCAAAGTCAGGGACATCAAGATTTAAATTTTTATGATCAAAAGCGTCCTCTACTTCCGATTTAATAATTTCTTTTAGAATTTTCATATCAATAACATAACCAGTAACTATATCAATTTCTCCGGTAACACTCACAATCAATTCATAATTATGACCATGAAAATTGGGGTTATTACATTTTCCAAAGATATCGTCATTTTGTTGCGGACTCCAATCTTTCCTATACAAGCGATGCGCGGCATTAAAATGCGCCTTTCTACTTACCGTTACCTTCATTGTCAACTACATTTATATGTTCATAGAACTTGTCAAAAATAATTTTAAACCATTCTGTATATTTTTCAGGACGTTCCACCATATCCGCTTTAACATCTTCTAGTGCCATCCATTGCCACGATGCTACTTCATCACTGTTAATTTTTGGTTCATCATTAAAATATCCAATCATGACATGATCAAACTCATGTTCTGTCAAACCATTGTCAAATGGTGCTTTATAAATGAATGAAATACTTTCTTCTAGATCAGTAACGAAGCCCATTTCTTCCTGTAAACGACGCTTTCCAGCTTCTATATTACTTTCGCCATTACGCTGATGACTACAACAGGTATTTGTCCATAAGCCGGGAGAATGATATTTCTCAAATGCTCTTTGTTGCAGCATCAACTCATTATCATCATTAAATATGAAAACTGAAAAAGCACGATGTAAAATTGCTTTTTCATGTGCTTCCATTTTAGGCATCAATCCTATTTGCTCATCACGTTCATTTACTAGAATTACTTGTTCTTCTTTCATAACGTAAAAATACCAAAGATTGATTAATTATCATCTTTATGATGCAAAAAAAAAGTTGTCTTTTCAGAGACAACTTTTTTTTTGATTTATGTATTCTTACATTTCTGTAATAATAAATTCACTTCGTCTATTAAGTTGATGCTCTTCTTGTGCACAAGGAACACCGTCTGCGCATTTATTTTTTAAATTGCTTTCTCCATAACCTTTGGCTGCAATTCGCTCTTTAGCTATTCCTTTCTCAATTAAATATAATCGAGTAGATTGTGCTCTTTTTCCTGATAATGTTTGATTATATTTTGCTGGGCCTCTACTATCTGTATGTGAACGAATATCAATAACCATATTTGGATATTTATTTAATACAGCAAGTACTTTTTGAAGCTCCACTTCTGCATCATATCTTATAATAGATTTGTCAAAATCAAAATAAATGATTGGAATATCTAAGGTTTTAGCCAGATCATCTCCAAGTGTCACTTCTTGTTCATCTTTTTTTAATAATAAAGCAATTGCTAATTCCTGCCTGGCGGATGGTGTGGTAAAACGTTGTTCATTTGCAATATACGTGTCTTTCGTACCTCTCACTAAATATTCTTTATCGCAATCCACTTCAAAACTAAAAGTTCCATTAATGCCTACAATGATTTTTTCAAGTTCAGTTCCATTTTCATCAAATAACGACACCAGAGCTCCCTCAATATAGGCATTGGATCCTATATCTTTAACTTTACCCTCAATTATTTGCTTACAAGGCTCAATCACATTAAAGGCATAAACATCATCATCTCCTTTTCCTCCCGATCTATTAGATGTAAAAAAGCCTTCTTTGGTATTTAAATTTTCATAGTACCCAAAATCATCATTAGGGCTATTGATAGGTCTTCCTACATTTTCAATTTCGTATTTTGTGGTTGGTATTTTTGCTATTGATCCAAAATTTCGAATCACAAAAATATCCAAACCTCCAAGTCCAGGATAGCCATTTGAAGAAAAATATAGATCTCCTTTTTCATTAATGAATGGGAAAGATTCTTGGCCTTCTGTATTAATGTATTGTCCCAAATTTTCTGGAGTTCCCAAGGTTCCATCTTCATTGATGCCTACTACAAATAAATCTGATTGACCGACTGAGCCAGTCATATCTGATGCAAAAAACAATTTTGTGCCATCTGCACTAATACTTGGATGCGCCACGCTATAAGCATCTGCATTAAAATGCACCGGTACAATATCAGCCCAATCACCATTTTCTTGACGCGTAGCTCTAAACAATTGCAATCTATTTACTCCAACACTATCTTTTTTAAGTTTTCGCTTATAATAGTTGTTTCTCGTGAAAAACAAAAATTTTTGATTTGGGGTAAAAGCTGCAGAAGATTCGTGAAACTTAGTGTTAATAGTATTGGGTAAAGCTACAGGAACATCAAAACCTCCTCTATCATTTTTTTGTGCAGAATACAAATCTAGAAATGGTTGTTCATTCCATTTGTAAACTTTACCATTACCTCTTGTTGATGCAAAAATTAATTGGTCATCAAATAACATAGCGCCAAAATCGGATACTGTAGAATTTAATTCTAAGTTCACAACCTCAATATCATCTCTACTCAAGGCATCAATTTTAGTCAAATAATCTACATTTGAAAGAAATGCTTTCCCTCTTAGGTCATCACTACGTTCATCATTGAATTTTTTCATCCACTTATCAGATTCTTTATATTTAGCAATTGACTTCAATGCCAATGAATATCTAAAATAGTATTCAGGATCAATAATTTCTTCTAGCGCCATTAATTCTCCATACCAGTTTGAGGCATCCTCCATATTATTATTAAAGTAGTAGGAGTCTCCTAATTTTTCAAATAGTTCGGCAGACTTATACCCACCATTAGCAACTTCTAATAATATTTCAGAAGTTTTAATGTAAGCGAATTTGTCATAACTAGACTTCGCTTGTCTTATTTTTCCTTTTTGAGAAAACCCAAATAAAAAAATAAATAATAGAGCTCCTGTAAATATATATTTATAAGTATTCATTGCTTTTCTATTTTTAAAAGAATCGTGGAGAAAGTAAACGTTCTACTTTTTGTAATTCAAATCTTAACATGATTTCATGAGAACCCTCGTTATAGTTCTTTAAACCTGTTGTTGTCTTATCATAAGCATATCCAATATAAAGGCTATTAGAAATTTGAAAACCAGCTAATAAACTGACGGAATCATTCCAACGCCACCCCATTCCAATTGTGAATTTTTCATTGAATAAAAAATTAGCTGAAATATCCGCTATTACGGGAGCTCCAGACGTTCCTTTTAAAAGGAAAGCCGGTTTTAGTTTTGTGGTTTCACTTAAATCAAAGACATAACCACCAATAAGGTAATAATGTAATCTTTCGGTTGCTAATGATTCCTGATAATCGTCATAATGATCAGTATTAATAAAATTTGGTACTGAAAAACCTACATACCATTTTCTAGAATGCAAATATGCTCCAGCACCAACAATTGGAGAAAATAAATTGACATTCTGATTAAAAGCGGCATCAGGGTTTTGAAATATTCCCTTACTCCAATCAGTTTCCAAAAGATGAAATCCAGTATTCAATCCGAATGATAATTTTTTATCATACCTATCTAAAGGCAACGTGTATGAAAAATTACCATTTACATAGGTTTCTTGAGAAGGTCCGACCTTGTCATTAACAACACTTAATCCTAATCCAATACGTTCATTTCTCAATGGTGAATGAATTCCTAATGTGAGTGTTTCGGGAGCACCTGTAACACCTACCCATTGCGTTCTATACAAACTTGTAATACTTAAGGTTTCTCTTTGACCCGCATAAGCAGGATTAATAACCATTGTATTATACATGTATTGTGTATACTGTGCATCTTGTTGCGCACTTGCTTCTAAACTTAATAGTGAGGTAAACACTACTAAAATTAGACATTTATATAACGACGATTTATGTATCATTTTAAATTCTTTTAGTCGTTTGCTTTAAATTATCTATTAATGTATAACCATCCAACTTTTGGTTCACTCCCATTTCCTAGGTTTAAAACATAGTAATATGTACCAACTGGTAATTCTTTATCTTTTTCAATTACTGATCTCCCACGAGAGATACCGTTAAAATCATTAGCATAACTTCGTTGTTCATAAACCATACTTCCCCAACGATTATAAATTTCAAGTTTATTATCAGGATAACTATCTATACAGTTTATTATCAAGAAGTCATTTACTCCGTCTCCATTAGGTGAAAATTCATTGAACACCATTGTACAGCCAAGTTCTGTGATAGTTGGATCATCAATTGTATTTCCATCAAAATCATCACCATCATCACTGACGTCAGAAACTAATTCTTCTCCATTCATTCCAATCCCATTTACCAAAACACTATTACTAACTCCTCCAGCATAAATTGCTTCTTGAGTAATTGTAAAGCTCGCTATATAAGTTGCAATTTCTCCAATTAATAAAGTACCTTCTAAACTACCTAGATCGGATTCATCAAAAGTTGGTTCCTGTGTTAGTATTAATTCATTCCCATTTATATCTGAAAATACATCAACTAAATAGATGTCATTAATTACAACATTTCCTGTGTTTTCAACCAGTATTGTATAGTCTATTGTATCTCCAATTTCTTTACCGAAGAAATCAGCCAATTTGGTTGCAGTTATTGTTGGTATACAATCAGTTGCAGCAGTTACAGGTAAACTAATACTAGTTGACAAAAATGAACATGGGTCTAAATTATCTGTTCCATCGTTAAATTCATCAAAATCAGTTACACCATCACCGTCACAATCTGACGTTAAGGATATTGAAACATCCCATGTACAAGTTGCATCATTAAAGGTTGCTGTTTCCCAGCACTCTAATCCTGTTGGTGCTGCTGGCTGGGTGCCAGTCACATCCCATGTACAAGTTGCATCATTAAAGGTTGCTGTTTCCCAGCATTCTAATCCTGTTGGTGCTGCTGGCTGTGTTCCTGTTACATCCCA
>JAGSHF010000236.1 GCA_023954685.1 Flavobacteriaceae bacterium
AGATTTACTAATTGCAGATGATATTATTGAAGCTATTAATGCGTATGATTTAAATGAAATAGAACCTTTTACATTAGTGATTGTGAATTGGGACACAGCTTTGCAATTTTTTCAATTGGTTTGGGATGGCGAACAAAAACATTTTCAAGAATTGCCTTTAGCTCCTAAAATATGGTCGTCCTCTTCATTATATAACGACGTAATGAAAAAAGAACGCTTGGAGTGGTTTCAAGATTTTAAAGCAAAGAAAACATTAGATCGAACCTCAATTCTTCAATTTCATAAAACGGCAGGAACAGGTAATACAGAATATGGCGTTATAATGGATAGATCTTATGTGAGAACGACGAGTATTACTCAAGTTTCATTATCAAATGCTATTGTAGCTATGAATTTTGAAGATTTTCAAACCGATGTCGAATCATCAAAACAATTTAATTTTGCTGTATCCATCAATGAATAATACTGGAATCATATTAACATTAGCTTATCCTGAAACTATTGTTATGGTTGCTGATGAATGGTACTCACCATTTATTAAATACCTAGGTGTTGGTAAAAAAAATTATGTTCGTGCTGGTCATGCAGCTTTGGTGTTGATTGATAAATCTACTGGTATTTTAGAATACCATGATTTTGGAAGGTATATAACTCCAATTCCTAATGGCCGTGTCCGAGGAAGCGATACTGACAATGAATTGAATTTTCCCCTTACAGCAAAAATTGAAAACAATGGTATTAGTAATTTAAATGAGATTCTAAAGTTTCTTGCAACTCAACCTAAGTTAACTCATGGTGATGGCAAGCTTATTGCTTCGGTTTGCGATGACATTGATTATAAAAAAGCGAGGCACCATATCACAAGCATGCAGGATAAGCATTTCATTCGCTATGCGGCTTTTGTAAAAGAGGCCTGCAATTGTGCGCGTTTTGTGACCGATAGTTTGATAGCATCGATAACTGATAAGTCAAAAAAGAAGAAACTTATTAAATCGAAACGATTTACGCCAAGTACAATAGGTAATGTTGTCATTGCAGATTCTCAAAATAAAATTTATGAAGTATCTGAACAAGGAGAGGTTTCTGAGTATCAATCTTCAGTACGTAAGGATAATAGAAAATATTTTTTAGATAGACTCAAAAATCATGAACCGCAATTTATTGGTACTTTAACACCAAAACCTGTAAGTGGATTGAATGAAAAGGCTCAATGGTTAAATGGTATTGCTGCTGGAGCTTGGTTTGAACTTCATCGTACTGAGCATGCCTTAGAGTATAGTTATCGCAGGGTTTCACCATATGGTAATGTTGATGTTCACGCCATCTATAGAGTTGATGATAAGGGGTTTAATTATACTGAATCTTTTGAATTTGTACATTATTCCAACTGCGCGTTTTTTCACATAAAGCAAAACTCTAAAACGTTTAAGTTCGTAAAAATTAATAATTAGTTAAGTGCAAACTGAGCGCTTAACTTAAAAGAAGGGATGGTCACTTTAAAAGTGTTTGAAGTTGCTAAGTTGATCATATTATAATGACCGCGCATGGCGCCAAAAGGAGACGTAAGCAAGCTTCCTGAGCTGTAAGTGTGAGATTCGCCTGGCTGCAATATTGGTTTTTTACCAATAACACCTTCGCCGTCAACCATTTCAACATTATTTAATGCATCCATGATTTGCCAATGTCTTGAATCTAATTGAACAGTTTCTTTACTTCGGTTTTCAATACTTACTTTGTAGCCAAAAGCAAAGTGCACTTTATAGTTTTTATAAAATGTGCCTTCGAAATTAGTTTCAACAGAAATCTTTATACCTTTTGTAACTTGTTGTACCATTCAATATTGTTGAGCGTATCAACCTTTAATTGTTATTGCGAAAATATTAAATATTAATTGAATACCCTAAAAAGATAGAAAAACTTGGATAAGTTTAACAGAAGTTTAGATTAATTGGTTATTAACGTCGATGAAGCTTCACCTAATCCAACTAATCTGTCATAACGAGCACCTAAATTTCTATAATAGACCAATACTTTATAGTTGTTCTCGGTCACATCAAAATTGCCACTAATAGCACCTTCATCTAAGTTTCCATTTTTGTCCACAATCACATATTTATAATTATAGAACCCTTGTTTTAGGGTTAGATTTTGTTCGTAATGTCCGGTTTCGGGATTGTAATTCATACGCGTTTCATCATCAATTGTGTAATTGTTGAATTTTCCGTAGATATGAATATCGCTTTCTTCAAATAATTCAGGATGCTGTAATGAAAAATGAACGACTGTATAATCTGCTTCAATATTCACATTTCTAGTGTCAATTGCCGTGATGACAAAGTTACCGTTAACATCGGGGTTGTAGGTATAAGGCCTGTCTGCCCTGATGATATTGGTGAATAAATAGCTATGATAAATATCTTTTAAGTCTATAAATTGCACGCCAACATTTGCGCCACGAACATTTTTGTTTTCAAAATACAGGTATTCGTTGCCACCCCAAAAAGTGGTTTCTTTTTGATATTTATAGATGAGTTCTTTGCCAATAGTATATTGAGGAGGGACGCCGTAAATTGCGGTGTTGAGATTGTTATTTTGAAGAATAGCAACTTTCACTGTTTGTTTTGGATTGTTGAAAGCAATGGAGTAGGGCGAAATTTTAATGTCAATAGTTTGAGTTTGATTGATGTTTTTTACATCTCTAGAGCGTTTTACTGCGACCCCTACTGCCGATGATTCTTCATAAACCATAAATTTCCTGCTAAACATAAGTATACCCTCATCATTTAATATTTTTATCATATAATTACCCGTAATTAACAACTGAGTTTGTTGATTGGGAATTTGCAAACTATAATTTGAGTAGAGTTGGTAGGTGTTAAAGGAGTTGGCGTAATCAGGAATCCGAAGATTGTCAAAACCTCGTAAAAATTCTTGTTTCATTAAACCAGATGGTGTCCAATCATAATTAAAGTGCTCTATGGTGTAATAGTAGTCGGCTTCTTCGCCGTTTAAAACGTCAAATTCTAAAAACATAATTTCATTACGCTTCATAATTGGTAATTGCCCAGGGTTTTTTTTACTGCGAAATGTAATCGTCTTAATATAATCGGGTGGTAATACTTCAAATTCAACTTGACTGAAAACAGTTGAAAAGGAAAGCGCTAAAAAAACCAAGAAAAAAACAGGTTTAATACTCATGAAGGATTATTTATTTGGTAAATATAAACAAAATTTGTGCCCAACTATTTTGAGATGAATTGCATGAAAAAAATCTGTGTATTTATTATGAAATCTGTGTATTAAATTCGTAAATTTGCACCGATTTTTAGACAACTAATCTCAAAAATTTAAATATGTCAAACGACATTCGAATCAAAAAAGGTCTAGACATTAATCTTGTTGGTGCAGCCGAAAAGACTAAGGAAAGTGCTATTATTAGCAATTTCTGTACCATAAGACCTGAAGACTTTCATAGTGTAATTCCCAAACTTGTTGCTAAAGTAGGATCTAAATTAAAAGCAGGAGAAACTGTTTTTTATGATAAAGCCAACGAAGCAATAAAATTTGTATCTCCGGTTTCGGGCGAGGTTATTGAAATTACACGTGGCGAAAAACGTAAAATTTTAGCCATTAAAATTCAAGCTGATAAAGAGCAGTCTTATCAAGATAATGCGAAGTTAGACATAGGATCGGCAAATGCTGATGCTATAAAAGCACATTTGTTAGCTTCTGGCTGTTGGCCATTTGTTAAACAGCGTCCTTATGATGTGATTGCAAATCCTGATAGAGCGCCAAAAGCGATTTTTATTTCTGGGTATGCTTCTGCGCCTTTAG
>JAGSHF010000180.1 GCA_023954685.1 Flavobacteriaceae bacterium
AAAAGTTACGAAACTATTGTAAATACAAATAAAAAAGTAACAATTATAGATCCTTTTCACTCTGTTTTAAGTTTCAAGAAAAAGAAAGATTTGGCTTTATTAGATCAATTTAATCTAAATGTTGTAGACAATAAAAATAGAATATCTACTATTCACATGATTGGGAGTCATTGGTACTACAATAATAAATACACAAAAGAATTTGAAAAATTCACACCTGTTACAAACAGTAAATATGTTGGAGCTTTATCTGAAGAGCAAATTATTAACTCCTATGACAATACAATTCTCTATTTAGATTATTTTCTAAATTCACTGATTGAAAAGTTAAAAAAATCTTCAAAAGAAACACTATTAATTTACCTTTCTGATCATGGAGAAATTTTAGGAGAAAATGGGCAATGGTTTCATGCTCAAAATAATACTGCCTCAGAAAATCCTGCAATGTTGGTTTGGTATTCAGAAAGTTTTAAAATAAATAATCCTGAAATCGTTAAAAATCTTTTAAATAATCAACATCAAAAATTTAGTACAGATTTTCTATTTCACAGTATTTTAGATATTTCTAAAATTAAAGGATTTGAAATTAATAAAAGACAAAGTATTTTTAGTGATTTTTAAGAATTCGAAAAGTTTTACTAATGTGGCAATTAAGCATAAATTTTAGGTTTAAAATGCTTAATTTTGTGCAAGAAAATAAACAACAACTAAATATTACATGAAAACAGTTCAGTTTAGAGAAGCTATTTGTGAAGCGATGAGCGAAGAAATGCGCTTAGATGAATCTATTTATCTCATAGGAGAGGAAGTAGCAGAATATAATGGAGCTTACAAAGCTAGTAAAGGAATGCTAGATGAGTTTGGTGAAAAAAGAGTCATAGATGCTCCAATCGCTGAACTTGGTTTTGGAGGAATTGCTGTAGGTTCTGCAATGAATGGAAATAGACCCATAGTAGAATATATGACCTTTAATTTCGCTTTAGTAGGTATTGACCAAATTATTAATAATGCGGCAAAAATTAGACAAATGTCTGCAGGACAATTTAACTGTCCAATAGTTTTTAGAGGACCAACGGGTTCAGCTGGTCAACTTGGTGCCACTCATTCTCAAGCATTTGAAAATTGGTTTGCCAATACACCAGGATTAAAAGTAATTGTTCCTTCTAACCCATATGACGCAAAAGGATTATTAAAAGCTGCAATTCGTGACGATGACCCAGTTATTTTTATGGAATCTGAACAAATGTATGGTGATAAAATGGAAATTCCAGAAGGAGAATACATTATACCTATAGGGGTTGCAGATGTTAAAAGAGTTGGAGCAGATATTACTATTGTTTCATTTGGAAAAATAATAAAAGAGGCCTACAAAGCAGCAGATGAATTAATTAAAGAAGGGATTTCTGTTGAAATTATAGATTTAAGAACTGTTCGTCCATTAGATCATGATACCATAATAGAATCTGTTAAGAAAACCAATCGTTTGGTAATTTTAGAAGAAGCCTGGCCTTTTGGAAGCGTTTCTACAGAAATAACCTATAGAATACAAGATGAAGCATTCGATTACTTAGATGCTCCTATTAAAAGGATTACTACAGCTGATACACCAGCCCCATATTCTCCAGTTTTACTTGAAGCATGGATTCCAAATAGTAAAGATGTAATAAAAGCTGTAAAAGAAGTTTTAAAAAAATAAAAATAAAATCAATTTAACACTAAAATTCATCGGCAATTCTGTCGATGATTTTTTTTTAATAAAACTAACTTTGATATTCCAATATCCCATATTTTTCCAACCATCATTATAACTAGTTTAAGGAGTGTGACCGAATATTTATTCAAAATTAAACGGTTTGTTTGGTTTTTGTATTGGTTAAAAAATAAATATTAGATTATTATTCTATTAATTTTGAGGTCTTAAAACAAGTTAAATGAAATCCAATACGAGTTATTTTATTAAAATCTTAATTCTAATATTTTGTTTTTACAGCATTGAAAGTAATTCTCAAATTACAGCTGTTGGAAGTGGAGGTTATACCAATTCTTTTCCAGGTACAGACAGTGCTGGTAGAAATGAATACCCCAGCGGAACTCCTCAATTAAGTGGTAATGCACTCAACAAACCCGTTCCCACAAATGATTGGTGGTCTAAATTAATTAAAGAAAATCATGCGGATAATTTATTCAATTATCCCATGACTTTGAAGACTAAAAATGATGGCCTTATTGTTACTCATATTCCTTGGGGTGTTATTGGTGATTCATCTCCCATTGAAGTTGGTGTTTCAGGATTAAACTCAAATAAAACAACTGTATCAGATCATTCAGACTGGACAGTAACCATGAACTGGAACGATGGGACTCATAATTTAAGTTCAATTTCTGGTATTGGAATGCCTTTTTTATACTTTACAAAAGGTTCTGCAGATGTTGTAGAAATAAAAGTCAACTCTGGAACTACAACAGTATCTGACGAGGTCCTTATCATTGAAAATGCCTCTAACACAAAAGATTTTGTCTTTTATGCGCCCACCGGAAGTACTTGGACCCAAAATGGAAATATTTTCAGTTCATCATTGAATGGAAAAAACTATTGGTCTATGGCAATGCTACCAGAAACAACTTCAAGTATAAATTCCTTGGTTGAACAGTACAAACAATTCGCCTATGTTTTTCCTTCAAATACAACAACTTCTTGGGATTATAATGAAAGCAATGGAAAGGTTACGACAACTTTTGCTGTAACTACAGAAGTAAAGGAAGGATCAAATACGACGATGCTATTGGGGTTACTACCACATCAATGGAATAATTTAGCGACTAACTCGAATACACCTAATGAATATACGTATAGTTCTGTAAGAGGAGATTTGAAGACACTTAACGGAAATAGTTTTGTGGTTGAAAATACTTTTAAAGGAATTTTACCTACACTTCCCTATTTGGCAAATTACAGTGAGGGGTTTAGCCCCTCTGATATGGATGAAAAAATTTCACAAATCGAAAACGATGCCCTAGCATCATGGACAGACTCATACAATGAAGGTCAAATGATGAATAGAATGATTCAAACAGCTAGAATTGCTGATCAAACTGGAGATATTGAAGCTAAAGACAAAATGGTTTCAACCATTAAGGAACGTCTAGAGGATTGGCTTAAAGCAGAATCTGGAGAAGTTGCATTTATTTTTTATTACAATAATGATTGGTCTACAATGATAGGGTATCCTGCCGGACATGGCCAAGATAATAACATTAATGATCATCATTTCCATTGGGGATACTTCATACATGCAGCAGCATTTATGGAACAGTTTGAGCCTGGTTGGGCTAACGAATGGGGGGAGATGATTAATCTATTAATTAGAGACGCTGCCTCTTATGACAGAGATGATCAAGATTTTCCTTTTTTAAGAAACTTTAGCCCTTATGCTGGTCATAGTTGGGCTAATGGATTTGCAAGCTTTCCGGGTGGAAATGATCAAGAATCAACATCAGAAAGTATGCAATTTGCATCCTCATTAATTCATTGGGGAAGTATCACAGAAAATGACGAAATTAGAGACTTAGGGATTTATATTTACACCACTGAACAAACTGCGGTAGAGGAATATTGGTTTGATATATATCAACAAAATTTTGCTGCTTCTACAGCACCGTTTACGCAGGAATATAGTCTTGTTTCTAGAGTTTGGGGGAATTCATTTGACAATGGAACTTTTTGGACCTCGGACATTGCAGCTTCCTACGGAATAGAGTTATACCCAATTCATGGAGGGTCGCTTTATTTAGGTCATCATCAAGACTACGCAACTTCATTATGGAATGAAATGACATCTAATACAGGCATACTTAATAATGAAGAAAACCCTAATTTATGGCATGACACCTATTGGAAATATCTTTCATTAACTGACGCCGAGGCTGCCATAGAATTATATAACTCATATCCAAATCGAGCATTAAAATTTGGTATATCAGATGCTCAAACCTATCATTGGTTGCATAATATGAATACTCTTGGAACAATAGATACTTCAATCACAGCAAATCACCCGATATCTGCAGCTTTTTCAAATAATGGTGAATTAACTTATGTTGCACACAATTACTCAGACAACCCAATTACAGTAACTTTTTCAGATAATTTTATGCTCGATGTTCCAGCAAATCAGATGGCAACGAGTAGAGATATTGATGTCAATGGAGTTTTATCTTCTAATTTTAACCAAGCATTTGCTGGAGGGAGCGTAACCCTTTCATTAGAGGTTACAGGCTCAGGAATAACTAATGTGGAATTTTATGATGGCTCTACATTAATTGGTCAAGACGATACTGTTCCATATGAAATTGAGGCAGATGACTTATTACTTGGTGTTCACGGAATGTATGCAAAAGTATATGTAAACCAAGAGTTTAATGTTTCAAATATTGTAACAATTCAAGTAGGAGAACAAGTCCCCTACCTTGGAACATCATTTGAAATTCCAGGTACAATTGAAGCCGGATTTTATGACAAATTTGAAGGAGGAGTTGGTCAGAATATTTCATATTTAGACATGTCTCAAATTAATGAAGGTGATTTTAGAACCAATGAATATGTAGATGCGGTTTCAGATACAAATGAAGGAGCTACTGTAGGATGGAACAATTCAGGAGAATGGCTAGAATACTCGATTAATGTTGAAACAGCAGGATTGTATAATTTGAGTTTTCGATATGCTTCTGGGAATTCAAATGGAGGAGGTCCTTTTCATTTTGAAGTTGATGGAAATACTGTAAGTCCTTCCATAAATATGCAAACCACTGATGATTGGAATTCATGGTCTACTAAAAATGTGACCAATATAGAACTAAGGCAAGGTGAACAAATATTGAGATTATTTATCGATGAAGGAGAGTTTAACATCGGTGAAATGGTATTTTCTTATGCCAGTCCTCTCCCCTATTCTCCACCTGTAGCCAATGCAGGAGAAAATATAAATGTTATCATACCTGAGACTTCTACTACATTAAATGGAACGTTGAGTAATGATCCTGAAGACCAAGCTATCACTTACAATTGGGAACAAGTTTATGGCCCTTCAAATATTAGTTTTACAGATAATTCAATAGTATCTCCTGAAATTAACAACTTAGTTGAAGGAATATATAAAATTAAATTAACTGTAAGTGACGGAACATATGATGCAACTGATGAAGTATTAGTTATTGTTTCTGAAACAGGAAATTCAAGCCCATCAATATCTATAACTTCACCCAATGAAGGATCATCTTTTCAAGAAGGTGAAGATATTAACATCACTACTACTGTTACAGATTTAGACGGAACAATTACATTGGTGGAATTTTATGATGGAACAGAAAAAGTAGGGGAAGACACTTCTGAACCATTTAGTTTTACCTTGACTAACGCAGAAGTTGGAGAGCACCAAATCTCTGCTATTGCAACAGATAATAATTCTGACCAAGGAACTTCTCAGGTTGTAACTGTAACTGTTAACGAAGTAATGTCTTGTTCAGAAATCTCAAATGAAGCTCAACAAGGATCTTTTTCAACTGGTTACGAAGTATTATTTGAAACAGTAGGTTCTCAAGTCACCATTTCTTTTACATTATTAGATACAGATAAAACCGGTGTGGTTGCTTACCTATGGCAGGAAAATCCATTCACAGAAACTCAAATGGAACAAGTGTCTGGATTAACATTTTCAAAAACCATCAATGGGCTCTCTCAAGGTCAAACTATAAGTTATGCTTGTAAATTTGCTTTTGCTGGTGGCTTAGCTGTGACAAAATACTTCAGCTATGTTGTTGGAAATGACTGTTCAAGCGAAGATGATATTGAAGGTCCTACAAATTTTACTGCATCTGTAGGAACTGTTTCTTCGAGAACTATCGAGTTACTTTTAAATGCAAATGATGATTCAGGAACAATTTCATACGAGGTAAGTTATGGTTCTGAGACAGCAACAGCAACGGGTAGTTCAGGTAATGAAGAATCTTTAATCATTAACAATTTAACTCCAGATACCCTTTATGAATTTAGCATAGAAGCCTCTGATTTATCTGGAAATGAAGCAGACAATAATCCAATTGTTATTCAAATAAGTACGACACCAGACGAAAATACAGAATGTTCTGGTTCAGATTCTGAAGCTTCACAAGGTGAATTCAATACGGGTTACAATTACAGTTTTGAAACTTCCGGAACAGATGTGATTTTCACTTTTGAATTATTAGATACAGATAGAACTGGGGTAATAGCATATTTGTGGCAAGAAAATCCGTTTATTGAAACGCCTATGACTAATTCATCAGGTTTAATATTCACTAAAACGTTAAGTGGTTTTACTGAAGGGCAAACCATCAGTTATGCTTGTAAATTTGCCTTTGCAGGAGGTTTAGCAGTAACTAAATATTTATCTTACGAAGTTGGAAGTAATTGTAGTTCGTTGAGTTTGGATGATAGTATATGGAGTAATAACATTAAAATATACCCAAATCCTACTTCAAATACATTCAATATTAATTCATCCCAAATTGAATTAAACAAAATTGAAATATACTCGCTCCTAGGTGAAAAATTAAAAGAATACAATGTAAATACATCAGTGTATAATATTGAAGACTTAACTAGCGGATTGTATTTGGTGAAAATATACTCAAATGAAGGAGTGTTTACCATAAAAAAATTAATAAAAAAATAAAAAAAGCTTGAATCTAAAATTTATTAAAGCCCTTTCATATTCTATAT
>JAGSHF010000209.1 GCA_023954685.1 Flavobacteriaceae bacterium
AATTATTTTTTCACTAATTGCTATTTTAATGACAAGCTTTTTCATCATATTAATTAAACAGTCTACTTAAAATTCTTGTAGGCTTAATGTTATCTTGACTATTCACTTTTACTCCTAAAAGGAGTACACCCTCAATTATCCTTCAACAAATTTACCGAACGAAGATGTTAGCTTCATAAGTCACAAAATGTATCAAGTGATATTTTCTTCTTAATAAATCAAAAAAAAACATCCAAAATTATGTTCACCTCGTAAATGAACTGTTATCATTTTTTTAATAGAACTTTAAAACAGATTATGAGCACTAGAGAACTTACTTTAAACATTTTAAAGTATAATTTTGACAGAATTAAAGAAGACTTTCTTTTTCCATTTAAAAGCAAAAATACCGCATTAATAAAAAACAATATCTCTTGGGCTCTTTTGGTTAAAACAAGTTCATTTATTGTTATGATAAGTGCGCTTTTATTAGTCATTAATTTACAAGCCGACTTTGAGCAATTAAATCTAGAGCGCTTAGGTTCTTCTTTAGGCTCCGCTTTTATAACGCTAGCTATTGGTTTATTTATATTTCATATTCTTTTTTTTGGTTTCAAATTGATTAAATACTTCCAATACAAACCTGTTTCTTCGGTAGCAAATAATGAGCTACCAACTTGTACCGTAATTGTACCAGCATACAATGAAGGTAAACAAGTTTGGGATACGCTAAAAAGTTTAGCGGTAAGTGATTATCCAGAAGACAAATTGCAACTATTGGCAATAGATGATGGTAGTGCCGATGATACTTGGGAATGGATGCTGGAAGCCAAAAAACAATTAGGCGATCGGCTAGCAATTTATAAGCAACCCAACAACCAAGGTAAGCGCCATGCATTATATCGTGGTTTTAATCTTGGTACAGGCGAGGTATTTGTAACGGTAGATAGCGATTCTATTGTAACTCATGATACCCTAAGAAATTTAGTGAGTCCATTTGTTAAAAATGAACAATGTGGCGCTGTAGCTGGCAATATTAGAGTATTAAACAACAAAAAAGCCATCCTACCTAAAATGCTAGATGTCAGTTTTGTGTTAAGTTTTGAGTTTGTGCGTTCTGCCGAAAGCAGTCTTAATTCAGTTCTTTGCACTCCTGGTGCTTTAGCGGCATATCGCAGATCTGCAGTTTTTAACTGTTTACCAAAATGGATCAATCAAACATTCATGGGTCAACCATCTGACATAGGGGAAGATAGAGCCATGACCAATATGATATTAAAACAAGGAAAACATGTGTTGTTTCAAAGCAATGCTGTCGCCTATACCAACGTACCGGAACAATATCGTGGACTCTATAAAATGTTTATCCGATGGGGCCGAAGTAATGTCCGTGAAAACATTGAAATGTCAAAATACGTATTTACCAACTTTAGAAAAGGTTCTAAAATTGGTTCAAGATTACTATTTACGAGTCAGTTTTTAAACATCATTATGAGTTATCCTTTAATAGCATTCATGTTATTCTTTGTACTATCGCATCCTATTTTATTTTTAAGTTCAACTTTAGCTAGTATATTTCTCATGTCTACATTTTCGGTGTTATTCTATTCGAATAAATATAATTTTAAAGAAGCGATATGGTCTTACTCTTATAGTATTCTGCATACATTTGCCTTATTTTGGATTACACCCTATGCCATTGCAACGGTACATAAAAGAGGGTGGTTGACACGTGATCTTCCGGTTAAGAAATAAATCTTCAATTACAAATGTTTTTGAGAAAAGATAGCTAAGAAAAGGATTAAGTTTATTGTTTTTATAGCCTATAGCCACTTTTAATATTGAAGTGCTTTTTTACACTTATTAATATCTATCAAAATGAATTTTCTATTGATAGAACAACCGTGAACAAAGGTTAATATGATAAAATCAAGATTATGATTGATCCTGATTTAAATAAATAAAACACTTCATATTAATTCTCAATAAACGTTTTAAAAATCCTCCATTTATCCTGAGCTCCATCGATAATAAAAGTTGGTTTGTTTTTAAACAATGAACTCCCTAACCCAATTAATGCGCCACCCGCTAAACCAATACCTCCTCCAATAGCAGCACCTGTTCCCGGAGATGTACCTGAGGTATATACATTACTGCCAAAAAAACCATAATTACTGGTCTTTATTTCCTCGTCTGCAGATATCAATCCAATTGTAGCACCCATCACACCACCTATGCCAGCACCCATAAGAGCATTATTACCGCTAGAACGCTTCATTTTTATTCGCCCAATGTCATTAAAGCTAATTTTAGTGATTTTTTCCTCCCCACTAAGCCCCAAAACTGAGTCATTTATGAATACAACATACCCTTTATTTATTTTTTTTCCATCAATATTAAATACCCGCACAAACTTCCTTTGCCCTTTTCCAAATTCTTGAGCCTCTAAAGTATTACTAATTACAAATAAAGTAGAAACGGCAATAATTTTTAACAAGTTATTCATATTCTTCATAATTTATTAATTTTAAATCAAACTCGCCATTAAGCTAAGTCTTAATTACATTTTGTATTAAATTTATTTATAAACTATTCACTTTTTCCTTAATTTAAAAAACATAGCTTATCGCAAGTTTCATATGAGGTGCTTGTATTAAACCAGGATTATTGACACTAAATTTCATCAAGCCCACATTATATAAAAAATCTAAGTTTATTGAATCTTTAAGCTTATAATTAAATCCCAAATTGAATCCCAGATCAAAATCCTGAAAATAATTTTTAGTGTTTATCCCTTCAATTCTTTTGTTTAAAATTTTAGTAAATAGTCCGTCAAATTGTGGTATCAAAATGAGATGAAACGTATCCAAAATATGAACGACTTGTTTCAATTCAATTGAATCGGCATTACTCTTAGTCATTTTAAAAAAAGCATCTTCATTAGTCATACTCAGTTGTGCATTCACCTGAAATGTTAGAACGAAGAGGAATATTGATCCCCAGGTTTTATATTTTGATTTCATAATTTCTTTAGATTATTTTGCCTCTAGTTATAGTTCCAAATGTATTTCTACTTTATACTTTCATTATCCAGTATTTTATAGAATGGACATTTTCGGACACATTAGACTAAATTTGAAATTATATGGCATTTCTTGTTAATCGATGTTTCAAAAATTGAGGTAATATCCGATTCATGAGCATAAATAATTTGTTCACATTACCTGGAATTATAAATGCTTTTCCATTAAAAAAATGTCGCAGTGTTACTTTTGCAACTTCTTCAGGATTCATAATAGACTGCCTTGAGATCCATCCCAATCTCCTATTTTGAAGGCATAACCGAGAGGTTGTATTCATACCACCTGGACAAACAATAGATACACTTATGCCATACTTTGCAATCTCTTTTCTTAAACTACTTGAGAAAGAAAGCAAATAAGCTTTTGTCCCTCCGTAAACTTGTTTTTTGGGTAAATCAAAAAAGCTTGCCATACTACTAACATTTAATATTCCCGAAGGGACATTAGCTTTAAAATCATCCATAAACAATTTTGAAAGTAAAGTTGGTGTAGCGACGTTGACTTTAATTTGAGTAAGAAAATAATCTGAATTCATATCTTCAAATAAACCATTGCTCAACATGCCTGCATTATTTATTAAATACTTTATTGTAGCATCATTTTTCTTTAGATCGCTATATATGCTTATGCAATTTTCTTCTTTACTTAAGTCCATTTCATAGCATAACACATCAATATTAAAATTCTTCTTTAGAAACTGACTTAGCTCCACAAGGCCTGAATTGGGTAATGCAACCAACACAAGATTCATTGACATTTTTGCGCATTCAATTGCTAAGGCTTTACCAAAGCCCATGCTTCCGCCTGTAATTAAAGTGTAAGTTTTCATGATTTCTGAATTAAATAATTAATGGTTTGTATCAACCCGCTTTCTATTGAAGTAACTGTGTAATTTAAACTCGATATTGCTTTTTCAGAAGAAGATCTTCTGTTTGTAAACAATGAATCCAACACGTTGGATGTCATGGATAGCGGTTGGCCTAAAATTCTTTTACAACCATTTATTATTGAAAAGCAAGCCTTTAAAAAACTAAAATGAATTTTCACGATTTTAATTCGGCTTTTTGTGATGTGCTTTATGATATTAAACAGTTTTGAATAACTTAAGTTCTCGCCCCCAATAATGTATTTTTCCCCACTAATTCCATTGTCCATTGCAGAAATATGAGCATTTACAACATCTTTTATGAACACATAATTAGCAATTGAATTCAGTCGAGAGGGCACAAACAAAAAGTCATTTTTAATCATTGACAAAATAAGCTTATTTACACCATTTGAATAGGTTTTAAGACCTGGCCCATAAACTCTAGAAACATTCAAAATGACACAAGGCAATCCTTTTTGTTCATAGCTTGAAACAACGTCTTCAGACATACTTTTGGTCAATTCATAATCATTCATATAAGATGCAAGTCGTGGTTGTGATTCAGTAATGGAGACATTTTTATAAGATGGACCATAAACAGAAAGAGTGCTTGTATAAATAAACCTAGAGATTTTATGTTGCAACGCAGCTTCAAGCATGTTTTTTGTGCCATCAACATTCACACTATAAAAACTATCAATCTTATTACATTTTAAATTGGTATAAGCGGCAGTATGAAATACCATTTGACAATTTTTCATAGCACACAATACAGATTTCAAATCACAGATATCACCTTCAAACAATTGAATATTTTTATGTTTTGGGATAGCTTCAGATTTTAAGTTTCTTACTAGAGCATGCACTTGATATCCTTTTAAAGCAAGCTCTAAAGCCAATTGATGGCCAATGTACCCTGTTGATCCTGTTATTAATACATTCATGATGTTGTAGTTTTTAAAGTTTGATAATAAAATATTGAGATTTCATAAACTGCAGAGAGCGCCAAATGAATTATGAACACATACCAGATACTCTTGGTATAATAAGCTAATAGACAAAGGATTACACCAAAAGGTATAGCCCCTAATTTTTCTTTAGTATCATCAAAAATATGAATGAGCACATATAAAATTGTGCTGAAAACTATGGCTAGAAAAAGCGAATTAAATTCTAAAAAGTACTGCAATAAAACCCCTCGAAAAAAGAATTCATACGCAAATAAGAAACTGAATCTTATAAAAATGTACAGCCATAT
>JAGSHF010000001.1 GCA_023954685.1 Flavobacteriaceae bacterium
CCAGCCGAAGGTCAAAATTTAACAGAACATCTCACAGAAAAATATCGCTCAACACCCGAACAACAGAAAGAATCGAAACAACATATGATATTAGTTGGTCAAGAACTTGGGTTTATATTCGATTATTTTGATGACATGCGCATGGTAAACACCTTTGATGCTCATATATTATTAGATTATGCGAAAGCATTTGGCAAACAAACAGAATTAAAAATGCGTTTAACTTCTGCATTCTTCAGTGAGCGCAAAGATGTATCCGATAGAAACGTTTTAAAACAGGCACTATTGGAGGTTGGTTTAAATGCAAATGAAGCACTTTCCAAATTAGATGATGACGATGTACGCTATAACGTAAGAGGCACTATGGCTTATTGGTCAAATATGGGTGTTAATTCCGTTCCTACTATCGTTTTTAATAGACAAAGTGCTGTCACAGGCGCTCAACCTATTGACGTTTTTAAGCAAGTTTTAACGGACATTATTGAAAAGACATAAATCAGATCTTAAATCAATACTAAAGACAATAGACAATTTTATTCTAAAGCATCTTAAGGGTATTCATCTCTTGTTCTGTTAGATGTTTCCAGTGTCCACGAGGAATATCTTTTTTGGTAAGGTGAGCGATTGCTACACAATCAATTTTAATTAAATCATATTTAAAGTGCTCAAAAATAGTTCGAATAATGGTATTACCCGTATTTTTTATTTTTAAGCCAATTTGATTTTTACTTGTGCCATCTATATAACTAATTTCCTCAACAGCCACGAGTTTACCATCTATTTTAAAACCTTCTCGAATAGCTTTTAAATCTTCAAACTTTAAATTTTTATCCAACTCAACTTGGAATAACCTAGGTACGCCTTGTTTAGAATTCGTAAATTTATTTACCACATCTTCATCATTTGTAAACAACAATAAACCTGTAGAATTACGACCTAAACGACCAATAGGTTTCACTTTCGAGCTGGTTGCATTGGCAACCAAATCCATAACAGTCCTGCCTTTTCCTTCACTGGTTGTTGTTGCAAAACCTTTAGGTTTATTTAGTAAAACATATGCCTTTTTCTCTGGGTTAATACGTCTGCTATCATAACGTACATCATCCTCCAATTTTACTTTATAACCCATTTCGGTCACCACTTTCCCGTTAACGGTTACCAAACCAATAGCAATATGATCATCAGCTTCACGCCTTGAACAAATACCAGAATTGGCAATATATTTGTTTAACCTAATTTCATTCGGATTAGATGCTCTTTTTGATTGGGATTTCTTTTTTATTGGCGCATTTCCTATTGCATGACTTTCTTTACGTGTGTTATTTGAACCACGTCCTGAAGGTTTTCCTTTACTTTTTTGATCTCGTTGTTTCGCCATCACTAAACTTTTTGCAAAGGTAAGACAATAGTTTACATTAACTATTATAATATACGGTAGATTGACGCTCTCTATTAACCGTAAGCTGAGTTACATCCGGTCTAGAATAATGCCCAACAGGGTCAAAATTTTGACGTTCTTCATAAACACGATTAAAATCTATGGTTTGTATGATTAAACCTTCTTTTTCTATAACAGGTTCAATAATCCATTCACCGTCAGGACCTGCAATACAACTACCCCCATTGGCCATGTTTTCTGGGGCTTTTTCAATAAGTTCGTTAAAATAAGGGGTGTCTTTTGGGAAATCTGATTTAGACATTAAACTCGATACAGAAACCACAAAAGATCGAGACTCACGAGCAATGAATCGTGTAATATCTTTAGTATTATGATCGCTACCAGGCCAAACTGCAATATGCAAATTTTCGCCTAAGCCATACAAAGCTGTTCGTGGTAAAGGCATCCAATTCTCCCAACAATTCAATCCACCAACTGTAAACGCCTTTAATGAATGCACCCTCAAACCATTGCCGTCACCAGGTGACCATGTCAAACGTTCATCATAAGTAGGTTGCAATTTTCGATGCACCGATTTTATTTCACCCTCAGCATCAATATAAACCAACGAAGCATAAAGACTGTGGCCTCCTCTATTTTTTGCACGCTCAATTATTCCTAAATACACAGCCATCTTATGCGTTTTTGCTAGCGCACAAATAGCACTTAATTCATCAGCTTCAATTTGGATTGCATTCTTGACATAATGAGCATGTAATTCTTTATTTATTTTTTTGTCCCATTCTGCACCTCCAGTGAGTGCTAACCAAAAGGGATAACCAGGTATCAACCCTTCACCAAATACAATTAACTCGCAATTCTCTTTAGCGGCATCTTGAATAGAATTTTCAACTTTCTGCAAAGTTGCTGCTTTATCTAACCATACCGGCGCTATTTGCGCCATGGCTATTTTTAATAAGTTTTCCATGTTATATAATTCGATTTAAAAGTAGATTTACATCAATAAGCAAGATACTAAAAACACCGGCTACAATCAGCACCTTTAATAGATTGTGAAGGATTAAGTAATGAATTTTTTTGGATGCTTTCCAAAGAAAACTTACAAATCCAACAAATAGTAAAATGCATAAATAAAAGAAGTAATTCATTTTTCCCAATTCATATGTGTTTAACAACAAATATATTGGGATTAGACTCAAAACAACCATAATGGTAAGCATCACTTTTGCAGATTTCTCACCGTAAACAATTGGAATAGTTTGATAATTTAATGCCAAATCACCTTTAATATTTTCAAGATCCTTAGTCAATTCTCGCATGGATAAAACCAAAAACAAAAACAAGGCGTGTACAAATATTACTGATTCAAAATTCTGGTAATAAATAAAAATCGCGAAAAATGGTGTAATCGTTAATATGGCTGAAGTTAGATTACCTATAATAGGTAACTTTTTTAGTTTATGAGAATAAAACCAAATGCCAAAAATATAAACTGAAAAAAATAGAACTGCTTTAAAAGACACGTAACTGGCCATGATGACAGCAAGAAAGTTTAGGACAAAGTAAAATACGAGTTTAGTATTTTGACTCACTAATCTGTCCAACATTGATTTTTCTGGTCGATTGATTAAGTCTTTCTCAGAATCATAAAAATTATTAATAATATAACCTCCTGCAATCGTAGCAGCTGAAGCTAAAACAATCATAAGTAAATTGACATCCAACACCACCTCCCTTAGAGGTTTGTCATGAGCCAAAATATAAATAGATGTAAGGTATTGGGCGAGTATAACAATTAAAATATTGTACCCTCTAACCACAGAAAACAGACTAAAAAATTTTAGCAAAATGTGTTTTTGTCGTCGAGATAACATGAATTAATTTTAGAAGTTGTAAACCACCTCTAATTTATAATCAGATAACGATTTTTGAGCCTTATTAAAATCCTCTGTAAATCCAAGAATGTATCCACCCCCGCCAGATCCACATAGTTTTAAATAGTAGTCATTGGTATCAAGGCCTTTTTTCCACAATTCATGAAATTGTTTTGGAATCATTGGTTTGAAATGGTTCAAAACAACTTTTGATAATTGCTTCGTATTGACAAATAAAGATTTGATGTCACCATTTAAGAAATCATCAACACAGGCATCCGTATGTTTGATGAATTGATCTTTAAGCATTTTACGGAATCCTTCTTTTTTCATGTTTTCCATAAAAATCCCAACCATTGGTGCAGTTTCACCAATGATACCACTATCTAATAAAAAGACAGCACCTTTCCCTTCTGTTTTTTGAGATGGAATACCTGTTGCTTCTATGTTGTCTTTAGAATTGATTAATATTGGGATGCTTAAGTAGCTATTAAGTGGATCTAATCCCGATGATTTTCCGTGAAAAAATGATTCCATTTCAGAAAAAATAGATTTCAATTTTAAAAGCTTTTCTCTAGTAAGATTTTCTAAAACAGTAATCTTGTCAATGGCATATTTATCATATATAGCAGCCACTAAAGCACCACTGCTTCCTACGCCATAGCCTTGTGGGATAGAAGAATCAAAATACATTCCGGAATCTACATCTTGCTTTAAAGTTGGAAAATCGTAATGTACTAAGTCAGTGTCTATCTTTTGTAAATATTCTACAAACCTTTTAAGACTTGTATTAGAATTCAAAGCTGCCTTAGAAGTGTTTCCATCTTTTTTTAAAGCACCATTATAAAAGTTATAAGGAATCGATAATCCTTTGGAGTTTTTTATAATACCATACTCTCCAAAGAGTAAAATTTTTGAATAAAATAAAGGTCCTTTCATACGATGTAGCGCAATTCCTGAAGCAAATATACGTATTATTCTTTTATTTTGCATGCCCCAAAACCAACTTGATCACAAATATAATGTTGGTTTTGACAATATGCAACTAACTCGTTCTGAATAAATTCCAATATAATTTTAGCATTTTTTTTTGGATACAAGACATGCACATTAGCACCAGCGTCTAAAGTAAAACATATTGGCAAATCCATTTCTGCCCTGAATTTCCATATTTTATTAATAATTTCAAGCGTATTTGGCTTCATAAGAATAAAATAAGGCAGACTTGTCATCATCATAGCATGCAGCGTCAGCGCTTCGCTTTCAACAATTTCAATAAACCCTTTTAAATCTCCTGCTTTCAAAATAGCTTTTAATTTTGACAGGTTCACATCTGCTTGTTTGAAACGTTCTTGTGCAAATGGATGATTGTGCATTAAGTCATGACCCACAGTACTGCTTACTTGTTTTTCGCCCTTATCAACGAGTAAAATTGTGTCTTGATAATCTTTAAAATTGTCGTGAATCTCATTAGGGTATTTTATACCAAACAAATTTGAACTGCCCTTAATTTCAGAATGCGTGCCCCAAACAATCACATCACCTTCAATACTTCTACAAGCCGATCCAGAACCTAATCGCGCTAAAAAAGAGGCTTTCATATTGAAGTAATCGTCTGTCATCTTAAGTCCATCTGAAAGGTCTTTTTCCATACTCATTAGACATAATGCCAACGCGCTCATTCCAGAAGCCGATGACGCAATTCCTGAACTGTGTGGGAAAGAATTTGACGTTTCTATTTTAAAATGATAGTCTTTTAAAAACGGAAGATAATTCTCAATACGTTTAAAAAACGATTCGATTTTAGGTTTAAAATTTTCCTCTAATGCTCCGTCTAAAAAGATTTCAAATGAGAAGTCATTGCTAGTATGTCGTTTTGCAAAAGTTAATGTGGTTGTGGTTTTACAATGATTCAATGTAAAACTAATGGAAGGGTTTGCAGGTATTTGATTTTCCTTTTTTCCCCAATATTTCACTAAGGCAATATTACTTGGAGAAGACCAGGCGACGCTACCCTTTTCAACATTTTTACAAACTCCTTTAAATTTAAAATCCTGCTCTATCATTCTTATTTTTCAAGAGACAAAGATAATAACTTTAGCATTGTATTATAATTTCTTGAAGTGCCAGTTACATTTAATTTGCGCTCAAATGTTTTCATATTGAATTTCGATTTGCCCATACCTAAGGATGAATAAAGATACAATGCTTTATCTGTAATTAATACCTCCTCATTTTCAAGAACCAATTGTTGTCCCGCTTTTAAATCATCAGGTATTGGTGTTTTATTAAAAATAATAAAATAACTTTTTGTTTTTTTCTCTAATTCATAGGGACAAGCATCAAATATAGTTTCCATTTGCGCTCTTGTTTTTACTATTACTGGAATTTGAATTCCGAAATGCTTAAATATGGTTGACTGAATTAGCTTTTCTGATGTAGCTCTATCTTCTATAAATTCAAATACTATATTTCCACTTTGAATATAAGTCTGTACATTTTTTAACCCTACCTGACTTAAAGCCACTCGCAGCACTGCCATTGGCACTTTATTGTGTCCTCCAACATTAATTCCACGGAGTAAAGCGATATATAACATTAGGTCATTTTTACAGATTTAGTAGAATTTCGCTCTACAATATCGGTTTTAATCATTTTGGTTTTAAACTCTTTTTTATTTTCAGGATGCTCTAAACGTTCAATCAACATTTCGGCAGCAGCTGCGCCCATCAACTCGCCATGTTGGCTAACTGTGGTCAACTTTGGATTGGAATGCCTCGCTAAAATGCCATTTGTAAACCCTATGGTTGAAAAATCTTCCGGAATTAGCTTTCCCCGTTGCTGGGCAATTTTCATCGCGGCTAAGGCAACACCTTCGTTTGATGCAATTATACCATCGATTGCATCATCTTCAAACAAGGGTTCTAACATGGATTCATAATCGCTATAATGGTCTACTTTTTTATGAATTATTAACTTTTCATCTATGCTCTGACCCAAACTATGAATGCCATCATAATATCCTTTTAATAAATCCTGACTCACTTTTAAATGTGAGTTGGAAGATGCAAACCCAATTTTACGGCAACCGCTTTCGGCCAAATTAATAACAGCTTGCTCTCCAGCTTTTCTGTTATTGGTAATAACTTTATCACATAGTACGCCATTAGCAACGCGATCAAACATTACAATTGGTAAGTTAAAAGCCAAAGCGTTATTGAAATGATTAAATTCTTTACTTATTTCCGTTTCTTCTGCTATAGAAATGATGAACCCATCAACACTGCCGTTAGATAGCATTTCTATAATCTCAATTTCTCTATTATGAGAATCGTTAGTAATGCAGATCACTACTTTATAGTTATGCTTTATTGCTGTTTTTTCAATGCCTTTTAATACTTGTGCTAGAAAATAGTTTAGCATATCCGGCACCAGGATTCCAATAGTTTTAGTACGTCTGTTTTTTAAACTTAATGCATTTAAATTTGGCCTGTAATTAATAGCCTCAGCATAGGTTTTTATCTTATCACGTGTAGCCTTACTTATTTCTTCACTCCCTTTTAATGCTTTTGAAACCGTAGAAACGGATACGTTGAATTTCTTGGCAATATCTTTTAATGTTACTTTCTTCATTTCTCTTTCTTTTCTCTAAAGGTAATCCTACTGAGGACGTAATATAATATTTATTTTGAAATATCTCTAGCCGCAATAAAAGCTCCCGTCCATGCATTCTGAAAATTGAATCCACCGGTAACTGCATCAACATTTAAAACTTCACCTGCAAAATAGAGTCCTTTATGAATCTTACTTTCAAATGTTCTAAAGTTAATTTCTTTTAATTCTATACCGCCGGCTGTCACAAACTCTTCTTTGAAGGTGCTTTTCCCGTTGACATCAAAAACCGCGGAAGTCAGCTGTTTTGACAACTTTTCTATCTGCAATTTATTTAAATCTGCCCAAGTCAACAATTCATCAATATCTGAAGCTCGAACCAACTCGTGCCAAAGGCGTTTAGGCAAATCAAATTGTGCAAACTTAAAAACCATTTTCTTATTTAAGTTTTGCTTTAATATTTTTAAGGCATCAAAACAATCGGTAGTAGACTGCCTAATAAAATTTATTTCTATTTGAAATTTATAGTTGCGTTTGGCTAACTCCAAAGCTCCAAAAGCCGATAGTTTCAAAATAGATGGCGCACTCATACCAACGTGAGTAATTAACAGAGGGCCTTCACTGTAAAGATTTGAATTGAGGACTCTAACCTCAACATTCTGAGCTACAACTCCTGGAATATTTTTTATACGAGCATCAGCAATATTAAAGGTAAAAAGAGATGGAACAGGTTCGGCCAATGTGTGCCCCAAACTTTTTAATAAGCTCCATACTTTTGGACTACTTCCTGTTGCTATTAATACCTTATCTGCAGAAAATTCACCTTGATTAGTTTCTAAACTCCAGGTCTCATTTTTCTTTGAGATAGTTTTAACCACATGACTATAACACAAATCGACTCCGATTAATTGTGCCGCATTAAGAAAACAATCGATAATAGTTTGTGATGAATTTGATGTGGGAAACATACGCCCATCATCTTCAATTTTTAAGGCAACCCCATGATTTTCAAACCAAGCAATTGTATCACCAGTCATAAATTGATGAAAAGGTCCTAGCAATTCTTTTTCACCTCTTGGATAGTTAAGCACTAATTCACTAGGAATAAATTCGGCATGCGTAACGTTACAGCGTCCTCCTCCAGAGATTTTAACCTTTTGCAAGCCCTCTTTTCCACGTTCAAAAATGGCCACACTCAGCTCTGGGTTTTGCTCTGCTATATTAATAGCCGCAAAAAAACCAGCAGCACCGCCTCCTACTATAATAACATTGTAATCTGCCATAATAAATTAAAACTGCGTAAATTTAGCATTATTTAAATCATTATACGTGAAGAAACTCATTGCTCTTTTTTACATAGGCTTGTTAAGTTGTGATACTGGCAATCTAAGAGTCGTTACTGACCTGCCTCACGCCTTGAATGAAGCCTCTGGAATAGAAAAAGTAGCAAATTCTAATTTGTTATGGATGATTAATGACAGTGGAAATAAACCAGTGTTATTTGGTTTAGATACACTAGGGAACATTCAAAAGAAGTTAAAAATTAAAGCTAAAAATCACGATTGGGAAGAGCTCACTTCTGATCAAGCAGGTAACATTTATATTGGTGATTTTGGAAATAATGCCAACAAACGTAAAAATTTACGCATTTTAATTGTTAAGCATAATTCATTAACATCATCCAAAGATGTTGACGTTGAAAAGATTGAATTTTCTTATCCTAATCAGAAAAAATTCCCACCAAAGAACAAAAAAATGCAATTTGATTGCGAGGCGTTTTTTCATTATAATGATAGTTTATTTCTTCTCACAAAAAGCAGAAGTAAAAATCAATTTGGCCAAACCAATTTATATAAAATCCCTGCAAAAAAAGGACATCATCAAGCGGAGTATGTGACATCATTTAACACTTGTAATGAGCATGGGTGTTGGATTACTTCTGCAGATATGAATAGCATTCATAATAAAATTGTCATTCTTGCAGAAAATTCAGCCTGGGTCTTTAGTGATTTTAAAGCCAACAATTTTTTTGATGGTAAGGTTCAATCTTATTTTTTTGATTTCAAATCGCAAAAAGAAAGTGTCCTATTTAAAAACGATAGCACTTTATGGATTACTGATGAAAGGTCAAATGGCAAAGGTGGAAACTTATATGAATTAAAACTCAAACCCTAATTGAAATGCAATTCTCAAACCTTCATTACTATTAAATGCCGAAACATTTGCAGTAATAAGTTCTACCATTTTAATGAAAACACCGCCGCCATAAGAATTATGCCATTTTTCAGAATCCTCTCCATCCAACCAAACACGGCCGTAGTCTAGGCCGCCATAAATGCCAAGTTTAAAAGGTAAAACACCTAATTTTGAATTATGAAGACTCAACCTTAAATCTGTATTATGATAAAATGATTTTTGTCCGGTAAATCGGTTATTTCTAAACCCACGTAAACCATCATCAGCACCCAAACTGGCCGCCTGAAAAAATTCAAATCCATTTCCAAATAGAAGATTCCCTTTCAACTTTGTCGCTAAAATCAACAAATTATTCACTGTCAATGGCACTGTAAATGCAATTGAAGGTGTTATATAGCTATAACTGTCTGACTCTGTTAAATTAAATTTATGACCTAAAGCCAATTCAAAAGCCATTGCTAGCGTTGGAAATGAAATGTTATCGCTATTTCTAAAACCATAGTTCAAATCTACACCTACAAATTGAGTTCTTGATTCGTCCCCATCCATAAGATAAAACTCATTGATATATCGTCCTACAGTTTCTTCTATTTCAATATCTGAATAGCTTAAATTAGCCTTGAACACTCCGCCTTGTTCACCAAGATAAGACACACCTAAGCCAGCCCCTAGTGCGCTCAATTTAACCCTGTTATAATTCAAATCATAATTTGATTCATCTTCGTAATTTGGATTGATAGTTTCATTACCAAATCCAAAGAAATTCTGAGTAAAATTTGGACTTGTAAATACGCCATTTACTAATAAATTCCAATTGTTAAATACACGAGCAAATTCCCCATTATAGCGCAACTCAAACCCGTTCGTTGCAAAATAATATGATCCAGCAACTACATGCTTTGACGTAAATGGATTGCGTACAAAACCATTTACAATATATGTATTTGTTAAACCTAGTTTTAAACCGTCATCAGGATTTATTCCAATATTAGGGATAAGACTATTGCTATTATAATTGAATTTCTTATAGTTGTAGACATTGGTTTCATAATCATCCGTTAATATCTTTTTCCCTTTAGTGGTCGTAAAAGTATTTGGCTTGGATTTATAATCATACATCACAACTTTTTTTCCATTAGTGATGTCGAAAGTATCATTGTTAAGCCCTCCAACTAAGCGAAGCTTTATTAAATGATCACCATTACCAGAAACTTGAAAATTATCTTTATCATCTAAAGCGTAAATCCAAATTTCTTTGGTGTCTTCTTTTGAATAAATGCGATCATGGAACAGTGTGCTTTTTTTTCCTTTTTTTATGCGATACCCTTTTACTGACGTTTTCCCATTTGCCATACGTTCGATCTCGAAAAAATCGTCTTTATCTGTACCTGTAATAACCGAAAAATGATTTATTTGTTGAAAATATAAATCTGAAATGTTTTGAAGATGAGCTAATCTTCCTATAAGATTAGCTTTAATAGCCTCTATAGCAACCGCATCCATTTCATCTGGAAAAAACTGAAATGCCTCATCAATGACCCTCTCATTCAAATGTTCAGTGATGAACTTTACTTGGGCGTCCCATGTTTCTTTTTCCGATTGCTTAATTAAGACCATATCTAGCGGAAAAGGCTCAAGATTAAACCACTTTGGGCTTTTTAACTCAGCATCATAAGATTTCATCAAGCGTATTGACGGAATCAAATCAGTTGCTAAACCTAAAAGTACACCATCAGACATTTTCGAAAACGCTTGATCTCTATCTCGAGGTAGCGGTCTATAAAAAGTTTTTCCGTCTTCTTTAAACCTGATCCAACGCCACTGGTCATCATGTCTATCCCAATCACCAATGACCATATCAAATAGTCTAGCTCTTATATACGAAGCTTCATCTATTTCAAATTCTTCATCTGAATTCAGCTTTTCCATCATATCCAAAGTACTTATCACTTTGTTAGAATATCCAAAACTGGCTTTATCCTCATGGCCATCGCTACCATGCTCTTCAATCATATACAATTCATCACCAAATTCTGAATTAAATGGACCTAATCTTTGCTGTTTTGGCACATAATACAACACTGGATTTGTGTGATAAACATTTACCGCATCTGCAAGCGTACCAACAACAAAGGATGCATAAGGATGTGAGCCGGAAAAAATATCCGACAATAATTTATCTGGGAAGGTATTCTCTAGTCGATCCTGTACATAATTATCTTTAAAAGCCACGGCCTGAATATATTGTGAAGCGTTCTTTTTTAAAGCTCGCATTACATACTGCCTACCAGATTTGTCTTCTAACCGCAACGATTTAGATTGGTGGCCACCACCTTTTCTAAGTGGTTCCACTCCTCCAAAAAGAGTATCCAAATTAACAGTTGACACAAGGATTTCTTTGCTGTACTCATCGCGGTAACGTTTACCCCATAACCATTTATAAAAATTTGATTTTTCTGTTTCAGAGGAATCATATATCGAAGCCTTCATTTGTGAAGGAAAATTTGAGTCGTATGTTGTGATCTCAATATTTTCTTCAGGAAAAACTTCTTCTTGAAAAACGATGTCTTTGGAATTTGCTTGGTAAAACTTCACATGTGATGAACCGTCATTATACACATCTAACCTAACAAATCCCTGAGTGCCATATGAAAAACGGCCGCCGCCTACATTTTTTGTTTGCATTATTTTTGAACCAGCTCCGCTAATAATTTGTGGAATATTATTATTGACTATGTACTGTAGATTGTGATCGTGACCAGAGACAAATACGACTTTATTATTTTCTTGAGACAGTGTTATTAAACGTTTTTTCAGTTCCAAATAGCGTTTATTTTGCGTATCCACATTTACCACGCCGCCTGTTTTTCGGATTAAATTTTTGAATGTTCCTATAACTGGTGCAGGTTTCATATGACTTTCAAATGAAAATTTCCCTCCATGTGATCCATTCGTAAAAATTGGATGATGCATGGCCACTAGTGTCGTTTTACCACGCGCTTTTTTAACCTCGCTTTCAAACTCATCGAAGAACGCTTCACGCGTATTAATTTCACAATCTTCATTTATACTTGGATGAGCATCCCAGTTTGTCAAATACCATTGCGAGTCAATTAGTAGCAATACGATCTCATCAGAAATATTAACTTTTGAAATGGGGCAACCATTTTCTGGCAAAAAGGTGCTTTTGCCTAAACTATGTTCTATATATTTTTCTTGACGTTTTAGCCCCTCCAAACCTTCATTATACCAATCATGATTTCCTGGTATAAAAATAGCTTTGCCTTTGAAATTCTCTAAAGTATTTATTTGAACATTTAACTGATGTTCTGCAAATTCTCGTCCATCTGCATTTGCTTTTGGCATGCCTTTAGGATAAATATTATCCCCAAGAAAAAGCGCGGTACTGTTGGACTCTGCTTTACTCAATTCTTCCTTAAAATCTTTAATTGCATCTGTTTGTTCACCAATTGGCGAGTTTCCACCATCACCAATAAGATAAAACGAATGCATTATTTTTTTATTTGGACTTTCTACTTGAACCACATCCTTTGCATATTGCGCTTTAAACGTAGCACATCCAGAAAGCTGAATCATTATTAAAAAATAAACATAGATTTTATTATTAGAATTCATTCTAAGGTACTTTTATCTTATCAGCATGCATCCGTCTCAGTTTTGTCAATTTAGGTGCAATTACATAACTACAATAGCCTTGCTCTTTATTATTAACATAGTAATCTTGATGCTCTTTTTCTGCATTAAAGAAGACTTTTATTGGTTCTAATTTGGTTACAATTTGCTTATCATAATAAGACGAAACCATCTTTATTACATCTTGAGCCTGTTTTTGTTGTTGATCGTCATGATAAAATATCACAGATCTATATTGAGTGCCTACATTTGCACCTTGTTTGTTTAGTGTTGTAGGATCATGACTTGTCATAAAAACAAGAAGAATATCTTCATAAGAAATTTCATCAGGATTAAATGTAATCTGAATAACCTCAGCATGACCTGTACGGCCAGAACACACCTCTCTATAAGTCGGTTCCCCTGGCACATTACCTCCTGAATATCCCGAAGTTACATTTTCAACACCTTTCACCAGTCCAAAAATCGCTTCCAAACACCAAAAACAACCACCTCCGACAGTTGCAATTTCTAATTTCTCATTAAGATTCATTTTGCAGTTTTAACGCTTCCGAATTGACACAATATCGTAATCCGCTAGGATCCGGGCCATCCGGAAAAACATGACCCAAGTGCCCATCACATGTGTTACACACCACTTCTACACGATGCATTCCAAATGTTGTGTCTTTATTATATTTAATTGCATTTTCCTTGATGGGTTGTGTAAAACTAGGCCAACCTGAACTGGACTGAAACTTAATAGTCGAATCAAACAATGGTACATTACAGCATACACAGTTATATTGCCCTTCTTCAAAACTACTACACAAGGCACCACTATGAGGTGCTTCGGTTCCTTTTTGACGTGTAATCCGGAATTGATCTGGTGTCAAAAGTAATTTCCACTCAGAATCAGATTTATCAACCCTAAAATCAGGCTGTGGTGAACCAGAATTACTAAATTTTAAAATATCTTTCCAAAGTATCATGTATTTATCGTTTTGTATTAAATTTTAAAGATGTAAATCTTTTCACTTTTTTGCGACATAATAGTACATATATCCCCTAATCATATAAAAGTACTAAATTAGTACTTAATTATATTACAATTTATCTAGAATGGAAAACTTACTGCAGAATGTAGAAAACCATGTGCTTAATGTGTTAAGATCAAAATTAGAGCCCTCTTATTTGTATCATAATATTGGACACACATTACGTGTTGTGCGCGGTGTAGAAATACTTATCGACGGTGAAAAAATTGATAATGAAGATGCAAACAAACTCAAGATAGCAGCTTGGTTTCATGATATTGGTTATATTAATGGTAGTGCTAATCATGAAGATAAAAGTGTTGAAATGGCGGCAGAATTTCTAAAAACTCAAAAAGTGAATGCTGCTTTTATTTCTAAAATATCAGCACTCATTTTAGCCACTAAAATGGGGCATGAAGCTCAAAATAATTTAGAATATATTATTAGAGATGCTGATAGTATGCATTTTGCACAAAAAGATTTTCTTGATATCAGTGAACTGTTAAGATTGGAATGGGAACAAACTTCAAATATATATTTAACCGAAATAGAATGGATTGAAAAAAATATTGAATTTTTCACTAGAAATCATACCTATTACAGCACATATGCTCTTGAAAATTGGCTACCTGTAAAAGACAAAAACCTAACATCACTCTACAAAAAATTAAGAAAACTTAAAATTGAAGACAAAAAGAATACTGAAAAATCTAAGGAATTAGCATTAAAAAAAACTAAGAAAATCACCCCTGAACGCGGTATAGAAACCATGTTTAGAGTAACCTTAAGAAATCATATTACCTTGAGCGATATTGCTGATACTAAAGCAAACATTTTACTTTCTGTCAATGCAATTATTATTTCAATGATATTGGCCAATTTGTTCCCTAAATTAGACAACCCTAGTAATGAACATCTTATATGGCCTACGTTAATCTTAGTAGGGTTCACGTTAACCACAATGATATTTTCGGTAATTGCCACAAGACCGAATGTTACGAGTGGAAAATTCACAAAGGCTGATGTTAAAGCTCAAAAAGTCAACCTCTTATTTTTTGGAAACTTTCACAAAATGAAATTATCGGAATTTGAATGGGCCATAGGAGAGCTCATGAAAGATAGGAATTACCTGTACAGTTCCATGACCAAAGATTTATATTTTTTAGGTAAAGTATTGGATCGAAAATATAAAATTCTGAGAGTAGCCTATATGATTTTTGTTGCTGGCATTATTGCGAGTGTTATTGCTTTTGGCATAACATTCTTTAACATTGGAATAAGAGAGATTTAATGTTCTAGTTCTTTCATTAAGTCCTTATAGGTGTAGAATTTCTCCTTTTTATCATTCTCTTTTTTATAAAGAACACTCACTTTGATAGCTTTTAACCCGGTAACAGCCTGTAAATCTTCAAGCTCCACTATTTGAACATCATCAGCCAAATAATGCTTTGTCTGTAAAAATGTGATGTATCTAAGATATTCTAATTCATCTTGTTTATGAGAATAAACAATAGTGATTTTACCTTGTTCGGTCACCCTTTTTTTAGTGCCTTTTATATAAGATTTATCAACGCGTTTCTTGACAACTTCGTATCGAGCATTATAAGTACCATCAACATCAAACTGCTTTTCATCCATTCTAAAACTAATGGTTAGCGGTGTGTTGAAAACCAATATCATAGTAGCAACATCTAAGGCCATTGGATAACTTGATCTCAAGTTATAATGTGTATTTTCCATATCGCACATGACCTGTAATTGCCATAAACGTAAATTATATAAATAAATTTTGTTAAAACTATCTTCCCTAGTTATTGACTCACCAATGTACATGTTATGCTCTACTCCATCGGTTTTAAACCGCTCATAAAAATGTGGGTACATAGCCTGCGCTTCTTGTTGTTTTTTATCAAGTAAAAAAGCCATTTCTTTATTGATGAGCATAATTGTATCATCATAATTTTTTCGGTGTTTATAAATGACCCCTAAATTATCATTAATACTATCAAAATAATGTGCAATGTCATCTTTATATTTCTCCTTACTATCTAAATGTTTGAATAAGTCAAAAATATCTGTCTTTAAAAAAACAGAAATCCTTTGCTCGGTATCCACTCTAAAAACAGCCGAAAGTAATTCTAAATACTGATTAATTTGAAAAATGAATTGCTCAAACAGTAGTAGTTTTTCATTTTCAAACAATACCATTAAAATTTCCTTGGCCAATAGAAGCTGTAATGTCAAATCTTTTTGAATAGCCTTATTTCTGGAATTTGAAGAATTCTTGATATCAATTTGTCCGAATAGAGGATATACATCTTTAAAAGATATTTTATGGAATTCAGAATGATTTCCCTTGGATTGCTCAAACAGATAACGCTTTGCTTCATCTTCAAATTTCCAAAATACGCTAGAATGAATTGAAGTACACTTTTCTTGAATAATTAAATCAACCTTGTTTTCTTCTTCTTTCTTAGACCTTACTATTGCGGCCTTAACAAACGGCATGACATCTAATAGCTTATGTTCCGATATACTATTTAAGAGCTTTGGCGTTTTTGACACAAATTCCATCACCCCTAACAACGTATCGTCGGCCACAAGAGGCACGAGTATTGCACTTTTAAAACCTTGTTTTTTTAATGCAGATACTTGAGGGGATTTCCCTTTCGTTAATGCATCAATTTTATCAATATCAGATATGGTAAAAACCTTATGGTTTTCAATTAATTCATTGAAAGATTTTGAACATAATGCATGAGCACAATCAATTTCAAATTTTTCATGAAGCAAATAACTTTCTACCGATTTGTCATAAATAGGCATCAATGAATTTTTATTTAAATCGTATGATGAAAACCCAACTTTTAAATCTTGGATATTAAATAAAGACTGAAAAACAGCATGAACTTCTTCTTTTAACGGTATATTTTTGTTAATACCTTCATTTATTAAAAATGATTTTATGTTTGAAATCGATTGATCATCAGTGACATCAAAAATATTTGAGATAACAAACCCCTTAAAAACATAACTCTGAGGCGGAAATTTCTTTTTCCAAATATCAATATTTTCATAATTATCAATAAGCTCATCATAGTCATCTTGTGTGATTTCTGGAGCATTTTGAGTAGGTGAAATCTCTATAAAATCAGCATTATACAATATTTTATAATAACGCATCACACCATTTTTATCTGGAATTTCATATGAAAACGGGCGTTTAAAATTTAGGCTATAACCATAGCAAAAATTCAAGATAATAGTACATGCAATAATATACTTATTATCCTGAGGCATATTTTTTATGTTTAACTGAAAATTATCACCTGCTGTTTCTAATATTTTTTTAAATCGATCTGAAGAGTTAAATATTATATCTTCAAAAGGCACTGAGGCTGTTTTAATTTCATTATCCGTTAAAACCTCACTGAAGGAATCTTGTAGAATAATACCTATCTCTTTTTTGTACTTTTGAAGTAAGTTCAAATCTGAAAATCCATCGCGAAGCTCAGGAATAGGCTTTTGAGTAGAAATAACACGCTTGGCTTTTGCCGCGATAAACTCATCATCACTTTCTACTAAATGTTCATAACGTTGAATAAGTTTATTGAAACTTATTTTAACAATTAATGGTGAATCCAGTTCATTATTTAAATTCATAACAACTTATTATAGACGATAAAAATACGAAATTATTGCTTTTATCGGACTTTCACTTATAATCTAACTTTTAATTTTCAATAAGAAACACCTTAAATTACCAAGAATACAAGAGCTCTGTCTACTTTTGCTTTTCTAGTAGAACTAAATCAAAAGAAGAGTTAAACAGCACCTTACCGTCAGCAACGATAATAGATTGTTTAGAATACGCATCCCAGATGGCATCCCCATTATTAAAAACCATTGACACATCAATATTTCTTTCTCCTGATTCCAAACCTAAACCAATAACAACCTGATCCGTATAGTTCCCCTTGGAATATTGTCTGGTAAAAACATATGGCTTTTCAGTAATCATCTGATGCCTTCCTGTCCCTATTGCAGGATGTTCATGCCTAAACTTACCAAGCTTATGCCAATGACTTAAAAGCTCCTTTTTTGAATCCATTTCTTTCCAATCCATCATAGAACGCAAATTTGCATCGCCATTCGCCCCCTCATATATCAGTTTGCGGGCAATTTCGTCTCCATAATATATTTGAGCACTACCGGGAGACAACATAAGTTTGGTTGCAGTCTCAAAAGGTTTTTCTCTATTAGGATCAAATGGATTTCCATCATCATGAGAGCTTAAATAATTGAGTACAGTATAACCTTTTAAACTTGAATGCAGAATAGAATCATATTTAGAAAACAAATCTTCATATCCCATTTGAGCAGCATTCCATTTAAACTCAAAATTTATTGAACTTGTAAATGCTTCATCAAAATAATCCACTTTTTTATCACCAAAATCAAAATATCGTCCGCCGCTAATCCCATAATTATACACCTCGGCAACTAAATAAAATGCGTTGTCATCCAATACTTTTTCGGGGTTGGCTTTTTTATATTCAGAAAACGCGTAATCACATTCCTTTCTAAATTCCTGCCAAACATTTTCCTCTGTATGCTTTACAGTATCTGCCCTATAGCCATCAATGCCGAATTCTGTAATATAATCCGTCAGCCATTTCATGATATAAAATCGTGGTGCCCGTGGATGTCCTGTTCGTTCAAAAAATGAATCTAGTTCAGCCAATTCAAGTTCATAACGGCCTTCAGATTTCCATTTCTCTACCAATTGCGGTGGTAGTTCTGCAGCGTCATTACTTTCTGTCTTAATATCGGGAAGTCCAACTAATGAGCAAACGATATTATTTTCATAGCTATCAAAAGTGCATAGTGGGGTTTTGCGTGCCCATGCCTCGGGCCATAAAGGGTCTAGTTCCGTATCTCTTCCCGTATGATTTATTACGGCATCCAATACTATTCTAATACCATTTTCATGCGCCGTAGCAACAAGATCATGCAAATCTTCTGGAGACCCAAAATTTGGATCTAATGCTGTCCAATCCTTTGTCCAATAACCGTGAAACCCATAAGTAAGGCCGGTACCTTCGTCAACCGCTCCATGAATTTGCTCTACAATAGGCGTCATCCAAATGGCATTAATTCCTAAATCATTAAAATAGCCTTCTTTAATTTTTTGAGTAACACCTTTAAGGTCGCCGCCTTCAAATCCTCTCAATACTGCCGTTTCTTTTGTTCTTTCAAAATTAATGTCATTTGTTGGATCCCCATTGTGAAATCTATCTGTCAATAAAAAATAGATATTGGCAGCTTCCCAAAGAAACGGTGGGTTTACGGGATTAGCCTCTAATGCAGCATTTTTTAGTAATTGTTTTTCATTTTTACAACTTAACACAATTACTAAAGCAAATAAAACTAGTGTAGTCTTTTTCATAGTATCTTAATGAATCAATATTTTATATTCCCAAGGCTTCAACACTAAGCGCCCTATTGAAATATCAATTTTTGTATTCGTAATGTAATCTAAATACATTCCGGTTAAATCATGATCAATCGTTTGTTCCTCTTTTGATAAATTCCCAATAAACGTAATTTCACTTTTATTTTTGGCGCGATTAAATACCAAAACATTCTCATTAGCAACCTCCGTTCTCGTATATGAAGCCGCTTGTTTTCCTCCATTTAGAGCGTCATTTTGATTTTTCAGTTTTCCTAGTTTTTCTAAAAGCGGCCATGATTTCCCTTTTATTTTAGGGATCTCATCCTTTTCGAAAAACTTCAAGCGGTGTTTTAAATCATACTCTTGTCCCGAATAAATCAATGGCATCCCAGGAGCTACATAACTTAAAGCGAGCATAATTTCTGAAGCATCACCCATTCGTTCTTCTACGCTACCATTCCATGAATTCTCATCGTGATTGGTAATAAAATTCATTAGAATATCATCCAGTCCATAGATCGAATTTATTTGGTTCATTCTCTCATCCCAGGCTTCTACTTTCTTCTCACCTTTCGCGATATAATTCATCACGTGATGAGTATCCCAACCATAGCCCATATCAAACAAGTTGTCTTTCATTAATTCATGTTCCCAGGCTTCCGCAAGCATAAAAAGCTCTTTTTTAGCGCGCAACTGAGGAATGGCTTCCTCCCAAAACTCTAACGGTACAGAGCCCGCAACATCGCATCTAAATCCATCAATATTTTCTTCTGTAACCCAGTGCATCATATCTTCGATCATTTCCTTTCTCATCTCCTGATTGTCATAATTTAAATCGGCCACATCGGCCCAACCTACGGGTGTTCCATCATCATTCAATGGGTCCGTAATTTCGCCATCTGCATTTTTTGTATAATAATCAGGATGTTCACTTATCCAAATATGATCCCAACCCGTATGATTGGGCACCCAATCTAAAATGACATACATACCATTGTCATGGGCAGTTTTTACTAATTTTCTAAAATCCTCAATGTTTCCAAATTCTGGATTCACCTTAGTGAAATCTGAAACTGCATAATAACTGCCTAACATTTTTTTGCGTTCAGCTTCATCTTCAATTAAACTAGCAAAATCACCACCAGTTGCTTTTCTGTTAGTCTCTGAAATTGGAAAAATGGGCATTATCCAAATTATTTTTACTCCTAATTGTTTTAACTGAGGAATATCTTTTGTAAAAGCATCAAAAGAGCCCTCACGGGAATATTGACGGATATTAGCCTCGTATATTACTGCCGATTCGATCATGGCATCACTTACAGGAGCTAATGCTTTAGTGTCTATATCAACAGTTCCTGCCTCCAATTTAATTTCCTCGTTTTTATCCTTGCAGGACACTAATAATGTTAATGCTATGGCAAATGTTACAAGTTGTTTCATTACTTATTTTTTAAGTTTTACTTTTATTTCAATATTGTCTTTTATATTCCAAGTAACGGGAATAGTCAAAGTGTTTTTAGTGGCATCCCATTGTGAATCAAACTTTTTGCTGCCAACTGTAAGATCTTCAGGCACCTCTTTTATGTTATGAATAACAAGTGTTATTATTTTATCTCTAACCTGATAATTTTCTCCCAACTCAGCTTCAAATTCAATCTCTAGACCGTCTTTATCAGGCTTACTCTTAAATGCTAACAACTCATATGCGCCTTTTTCGTAAGCTTCAGGCGTTAGACCATCATCATTATAAAGATTTCTTAAATTGCTTTCCACTGATGCATCGTAATAATAGTGTAATTCAAAGGAGTCTATATTATAATTATCGGTAGATTGCACTAATTCTGCCAAAGGAATGAATGCTCCAGCCCTCACATAGGTAGGAATATGATCTTCTTTTGTTTTCACTGTTTTGGTCTGTCCACCTTGAAATTTTGCATCAGTATAAAAGTCAAACCACACGTTATCTTTAGGAAAGTATATTTCTTTTTCTATCACGCCAGGATTAACAATAGGCGTGATTAAAAAATCCTTACCCCACAAATAAGTTGAAGCGTTTGTTAATTGTACTCCATTTTCTGGTTCTTCAAAAAATAAGGGCCGCATTAAAGGTGTACCTGATTTATTGTTCTCAAAAGCAAGGGTATAATTGTAAGGTAATAATTGGTAACGTAACTCTATAGATTTCTGAGCCAATTGCCTTGTTTTTTCTTCTCTAAACACAGGCTCACTCGGCACAACTTCTTGACCGTGCGGTCTAAATATGGGCTGAAAAACGCCATATTGTAACCATCGTGTGTACAGCTCATCATCTAAATTTGCGCCTGCAAATCCACCTAAATCAGAATGCATATAACCTAAACCTTGCATCGCCATTTGCAAGGCAATTTCAGTTTGACTTTGTAATCCTCCCCAGGTTCTATTAACATCACCAGACCACGGTATTAGTCCGTAACGTTGGGACCCAGAATAGCCCGCCCTCATAAGAATAAATGGACGTATATTTGGAAAATCGCGTTGATAACCCTCATAAACCAATCGCGCCCAATCGTGTCCGTAAATATTATGAACCTCATCTGCTGCTCCTGTGGCATGCAGTAATTTTGAAGGATGCACCTCTGGTTCGCCTAAATCGCCCCATATACCACTTACGCCTTTGGAAACAATCTCATCTTTATAAATATCCCAAAACCATTGCTCAGCTTCTGGTTTGTAAATATCAATAAGCCCTGTATTGCCAAAATAAAAATCGTATTTATATGGATTGCCTTTTGAATCTTTCGCCAATACCTCCGCTTTCACCGCCTCATCCCAGCGCTTTGATGTGGTTAAAACAAAAGGCTCTGTAATCACCACTGTTTTAACGCCTTTAGTATTCAAACGTTTTATCATACCTTCAAAATCAGGAAAAGAATCTCTAAAAACTTCAAGGTTACCCATGGTACCTTGAATCTCTTTCCCAAACCAGTACAAATCCAAAACAACCGCATCGACAGGTATATTTTCTGCTTTAAATTTAGCTATGGTATTTTCGGTTTCTTCTTGCGAATGGTAACCAAATCTGCTCGAAAAATTACCAAAAGCCCAACGGGGTGGCAAAGGTTGTTTTCCTGTTAAATCGGTATAATTATTTATAATATCAAACCAAGAATCACCAACAATAATTTGATAGGTTTTTCTTCCTGAAATAGTTTCATAAGTAAGGGTATTATTGTTTTTACTATCTAAATCTAAATACCCAATGGGCGCATTATCAAAATGGATCATGTATTGGTTTGATGATATCACTATTGGTAGTGTGTAATTCATCAAATCACTTTCGGTTTCATAGCCATAATGTGCCTTATTATAGAGTTGTAAGCGATTTCCTCTTCGATTCATTCCGAGTGCACGAGCGCCTCCTCCATATAAAACTTCATCTGGAGTAAGCTTAAGCTGGATGGCCTCACCATACTGGGTTTTGTAATAACCTTTCCCTTCTGAAGTGATCAATTTACCTTTGTAAACATATGATATTTTAAAGGGTTTTTCTTGTACAATCACTTCAATTCCATCGGAAGAAATAGTCGTTTGTCCTTTTTCAACATTTGAAAGCAAATCTATTTTTCTTCTTGGTTTTATAACCGCATGTGATACTTTACTATTTTCCTGGCCTTCAGGAACAAAGGTGGTTTCAATAATTTCAGAAGAATAAAAGTCGATGCTGTATTTCCCATCACTTACTTCAATATTCAATCCATTATCGGTTTGTTTTAGACTTCTAAACTCTCGCTCTCTTTTGGCCTCCGGAAATAGCCAAGTTATAGCTTCTTGAAAATTATCTCGCCAGAGCCTTTCATTGTGCTTTCCTTCAGGAACAACTTTTGATGTAATATTTTTAGAAGGAAAACCAACGTTTTCTAAAATCGCGATCATGTTGCTCATATCAACAACGGTTCGGCTTATCTCATCAAATCTAGTGTCATTACCTTCTCTCCCTCCTGCCAAAAAATACATTTTGGTATCTTGAATATTACCCTTTTCTTTTGAAAACTCATTAATCTCAGGCGCAAACCAAAACGCAGGCGAATACACCCCAATTTTCCCAAAAACTTTTGGGTATTTTAGAGCTGCATAGTGTGATATCAGTCCACCCATGGAACTACCAAAAATCGCGGTGTTTTCTTTTTGAGTCAAGGTTTTGTAATTGGCATCAATGTGAGGTTTCAAGGTATTCACGATAAACTCCAAATATTCATCGCCTTCTCCTCCGCCATACTTGGGGTTAACCCATGGTGAATATTCATCCAATCGCTTGTCATCGCCATTATCAATACCAACAACTATCATTTTAAACCCAGATTCATAAAAAAGTTTATTTAAGGTTTCGTCCACATTCCATTCACCTGCATAAGCTGTTTTTGTATCAAAAATATTTTGAGCGTCGTGCATATATAGCACGGGATAACGCTCATTAGTCATATTATAATCAGGAGGCAAATACAACCAAACTCTTCTTTTTCTATCCAGTTGTGGAATTTCAAAAGCTTCGGCCAAGACTTGTACATTATCCTGAACAGTAGATGGCACTAATGTGCTTGCAGGACCCCATTTTTCAATTGAGACATAAAAAACTTCGGGTTTGTTTTTACAAGTATAGGATCTGTTATCAATTTTATTCCCTTTAACGTCCAATTCTTCCGTATCCCATGAGCCCAAAGTAAACTTAAACTTGAAATTACAAATGTCCTTAGGAAGTGTAATTGAATATTTTTTATCACTATATCTAAACTTATAATCTTTACCACCAGACCAACCTTCAAAACTTCCAGAAATATAAATTGGTTGTTCAAAGTCATGCCCTTCTGGAAGCTCGTTAATTACAAAAGTTACTTGAGCAAAACTAAAATTTATAAAGAGAAAAAGGATTAACCCAAATACTGATCTCATGTTGTCTTACTTAATTTTCGTTGTTAAAATCGTAACCCCTCGTTTATAAAACGTAATAGCGTCTTGCCATTCAAATAATTCGCCAGACATAACATTCTTTAAGGTCTTACCTGTCAAGTCAACTTCGGCATAACGTTTTAAATCTATGGTAAAGGGTTGGTCATTTTTGTTAAGTATCACTACAACGACCTCATCGTCTAAGATTCTAAACCATAGATAAGTACCCATAAATGGGGCAAAATGTATGGTTTTACCTTTGTGAATTGCCTTACTATGCTTTCTATAGTTTAATAGCTTTCTCAAGAAATCTTGCATCTTGTTCTGGCTTTCACTTAGACCTTTTCTAGTGAATGCATTTACAGAATCATTAGGCCAACCCCCTGGAAAATCGGTTCGGATTAAACCGTGATCTCCGGGATTGTCAAAATCATCCATTAATATTTCTGTCCCATAATACACTTGTGCAATTCTTGGTAAGGTTAATACCGTTGCTAGCGCCATTTGCGTATTCGGAAGATCCCCTTTGAGCTGAGTATAAATTCGACTCATATCGTGATTCCCAGGAAATAACATGATATCTTTGGGTGAAACATAAGCAAAGTCATTGGCCAAACCTTCGTAGATTTTTACAAGGCCTTTATCCCACGATTCACCTTCGTTTAGTCCATCAACGATAGCTTTTTGCAATGGAAAATCCATAGTAGACCTTAAATGTGATTCGTAACCGTCTTTATTTTGATTGCCTGTTTGCCAATAGGCTGCCAATAATGGATTATAACTCCACTCTTCACCTACAATACTAAAATTTGGATACTCCACCATGATAGCCATGGCCCATTCACTCATGAATGCCTTATCTGGATAGGGATAGGTGTCCTGACGAATCCCTCCTAATTCAAGCGTTTCAATCCACCAGATGCTATTCTGAATGATATACTTGGCCATATACGGATTCCGTTGATTGAGATCTGGCATTGCCGAAACAAACCATCCATCTGTCATTTCAGCAGCATCCCGTTTAGAGGCGTATAGATCCTGATGTGTAGTTCGTCTGTGATTGGAACCAATATTACTCTTGTAATCCCAAGTCTCAACATGGTCTTCATAATTTTTTTGGTTATTCACCCAATCTTCAAAAGGCAAATCCTTCATCCACCAGTGCTCCAAGCCACAATGGTTTGCAACTTGATCCATAACCAGTTTCATGCCCTTGCTTTTTAATTTAGTTGAAAATTCAATGTAGTCTTCTAAGTCACCTATTCTTGGATCGACCTGGTAATAATCCGTAATGGCATAACCATGATACGAACCTTGGTGCATGTCGTTAATTAAAACAGGTGTTGGCCATACTGCTGTATACCCGAGGTCCTCAATATAATCAATATGATTAATCATTCCTCTTAAGTCACCACCATGACGAGCATAACTATCCATCCTATCTATGATTTCTTCATTCATGCCTGGAACGACATCATTGGTAAGATCGCCATTAACAAAACGATCTGGCGTGATTAAATAAATAGCGTCGCTACTATCAAAGCCGTGATAATCTTCAAAAGATTTTGCTCGAGGTTTCAACGTATAAGTATGCGCCATTTGATCTCCATTCTCATTTTTAAATAGAATATCAAACTGTCCTGGTTTGGTGTTTTTGGCAATCTCTAAATCTATAAATAAGTAGTTTGGACTTTTTGCTTTGTTCACCTTTTTTATTGTAACTCCTGAATATAAAATCTCGGGTGCAAATGTACCAATATTATTGTGGTGTACTAAAAGTTGTAAGCTACTAACCTGCATACCTACCCACCAATTTGGAGGTTCTACACGATCGAGTTTCAGGTTTGAAACTGGAATATCTTCAATGGATTCTAGAGCCGCCTTTTCTTCTTTGCAATTAAAACAAAGTAAGGCAATAGCTAAAACAACAACTTTCAAAACAGATTTCATAACATTAAACGCTTACTAAATTATGAGGTGTAACTGTTATGTGTTTACCGCTTACTAAAATTTGTAAATCCATAGTACCTTCGAGTTCAAACTTGGTATCATTCTGGGTTATATGCACCTTTAATATTTGATTTCTAAAATTCAATTTAAACGAATAAGCATCCCATTGTTTTGGTATTTTAGGATTAAAAGACAACCTATTTTCTTGGATACGCATTCCTCCAAATCCTTCAACAATACTCATCCAAGTTCCTGCCATAGATGTAATATGAAGCCCTTCTTCAACCTCATGATTATAATCGTCTAAATCTAAGCGTGAGGTTCTTAAATAAAATTCATAAGCCTTCTCCATTCTATCTAACTTTGCAGCTTGAATACTATGCACACATGGTGATAATGAACTTTCATGTACGGTGTAAGGTTCGTAAAAATCAAAATGCCTTTCCAATTCTTCCGAAGTAAATTGATCTTCAAAAAAGTAAAACCCTTGTAAGGTATCGGCTTGTTTAATGTAAGGTGATCTTAAAATCCTGTCCCAAGACCATTTCTGATTAATTGGTCTTTCCGATTTGGGTAAATCAGCAACCGTGATGAGTTCCTTATCTAAAAAGCCGTCTTGCTGAAGATAAACATTATGTTTTTCTGAATATGGAAAATACATATTAATGGCGACATCATTCCATTTTTCTAGCTCTGAATCTGTGAGATTTATTTTATCGATAATTCTTTTATAATCTAATTCAAATTCTACCTTTATTTTATTTAAATTCTCGATAGCATAGTTAATACACCATTTTGCCAAATAGTTTGTGTACCAATTGTTATTGACATTGTTTTCATATTCATTAGGACCAGTTACACCCAGGATTACAAACTTATTTTTGGCTTCTGAATAGGTAGCACGTTGCTGCCAAAAACGAGCAATTCCGATCAGTACTTCTATTCCTTTTTCCACAATATAACTATAATCATTAGTATATCTGTAGTAGTTAAAAATGGCGAATGCAATAGCACCGTTTCTATGGATTTCTTCAAAGGTAATTTCCCATTCATTATGGCATTCTTCGCCATTCATAGTTACCATCGGATACAACGCCGCACCATTTTCAAAACCTAATTTCTGAGCATTTTCAATAGCTTTATCTAAATGGTTGTATCGATATGCTAATAAATTTCTAGCTACTAGTTGGTCTTTGGTTGCCATATAAAAAGGAATGCAATACGCCTCAGTATCCCAATAGGTACTTCCACCGTATTTCTCTCCAGTAAAACCTTTTGGTCCAATATTTAATTGTGCATCTGTACCCAGATAAGTTTGGTTAAGTTGGAAGATATTAAAACGAATCCCTTGTTGTGCTTTTACATCGCCGTCAACTGTGATATCTGCCATGTCCCAAATTTTTGCCCAAGCTTGCTTTTGCTGCTCTAATAAACCGTCAAAACCTCTGGTCTTAGCTTTTGATAAGTTTGCGATTGCTGTGGTTTCTAGTTCAGACTTACGCTGATTTCTATCCACCGTGTAACCACCATACTTATGAAGGCTCACTATGTCTCCAGTCTTTGCGTTAGTGACATACTTAAAACCTATATAACTTTCATCATGACTAATTTTTGGCGTGCTATTTTGTTTCTTATTATTTAGTAAACATTCAGATTCCATATAAGTACAGGTATGAAAATTTGTTTTCATCGTATGTGCTTCTATAAACGCTTGTTCATCATTTGCATACACCTTAGTGGTATTCCAAAATTTATCATCCCAATTGGAGTCTTCATTTGTAATTCCTGAATCTAAATACGGCTTAAAACTAACAATAGCGTCACTATTCAATAATTTTATCTCGTACTTTATTGCTCCCAATTCCTCCATATCCAAACTTAAAAAACGAGTAGAAACTACTTCAATTATCACCCCATTATTAAGCTTTGCTCGAAAGCTTCTCGCTAACCAGCCTTCTTGCATGTTTAAAACCCGCTTAAAATTTTCAACTTGAAGACAAGCATATAAGTCCAAACGCTCTTCGTTTATATATACATCAATCCCGATCCAAGATGGTGCATTCAGTACTTTGGCAAAATACTCTGGATATCCGTTCTTCCACCAACCAACTCGCGTCTTATCCGGGTAATATACACCTGCTATATAACTGCCTTGAAACGTTGGTCCCGAATAATATTCTTCAAAATTGGCACGTTGTCCCATGGCTCCATTTCCAATACTAAATAAGCTTTCCGAAGATTTAACACGTTCAGCATCAAACCCCTCTTCTATGATTAACCACTTATCAGGTTTTATATAATCTTGATTCATTATTTTAATAATTCTTTTAAAAAATCGTTAGTTATTTCACTAAAATCCTTAAACACATAATCAGCTTCATTTAAAATTTCTTTATCTCCAATTCCTATTGAAATCATTTGTGCTGAATTTGCTGCTTGAACTCCAGCGACCGAATCTTCAAACACAATGCAAAATGCAGGTTTTATATTTAATAGTTGCGCGCCAATTAAAAAGACCTCTGGATCTGGCTTAGCCTTATTTACATCATTACCATCAACTATGGCATTAAACTTTTTAAGTAACTTCACCTTTTGCAAAATGATTCGCGCATTTTTACTTGCCGAGCCTAATGCGATTGGTTGGGCCTGATCATTTAAAAAATCAAGAACTCTAGGAACATCGACCAGAATTTCTGAAGCGTCCATTTTTTCTATATAATTTAAGTAATCATCATTTTTTCTATTCATTAAGGCTTTAAACACATCTTCTGAAATGTTCTTATTTCCCCAAGCCAATATTTTATTAAGTGAATCTGCACGGCTAACTCCTTTGAGTTGTTCGTTTTGCATTTCAGTGAAATCAACACCAATGCTATTTGCTAAATTTTTCCAGGCTAAAAAGTGATACTTAGCCGTATCAACTATCACTCCATCAAGGTCGAATATGAATCCTTTTTTACTCATAATTTAATTTTGAATTAGGTCATCAACATCTTTAACTTTATATACCAATGCTGCAGCCAATAGAAAACTAAAACCACTCATAACGATAGCAAAAATAGCCTGGTCGTTATACAAGTATTTCACTAATGGCCCTCCAATTATGGCATTAATAATTTGTGGGATAACAATAAAAAAGTTAAAAATCCCCATATAAACACCCATTTTTTTTGGAGAAATAGATCCCGCTAAAATGGCATAAGGCATGGCAAGAATACTTGCCCAAGCGATGCCGATTCCAATCATAGAAACAATAAGCCAGTTTTTATCTGGCATGATGTATATCGATAACAACCCAAAACCTCCGATTATAAGGGACATTGAATGTGTTCGTTTTCGCCCTATTTTTTTGGCGATATAAGGCAATGCAAAAGCATAAAAAGCAGATACAAGGTTATACACCCCAAACAATATACCAATCCAATCACCGGCATCTTGATAGGCAATGCTACTACTCTCTGTATGTGACAAACCATAAATATGCTGAGCAATTGCAGGTGTTGCAAATACCCACATTCCAAATAAGCCGAACCACGAAAAGAATTGCACCCAACTTAATTGGCGCATTGTAGCCGGCATTTTTTGGAAATCTTCAAAAATGTCGAACAAACTTGATTTTTCAATTTCTGATACAGCTTCAGTTTCTGATGTATTATCAAAACTATCCAGTTCCTCTGGGCTATATTCCTTAGTAGTAAGGATTGTTACTAAAATTGAAGCAATCAACACCATAGCCCCTATAATAAAAGACCATATAAGATTGGTAGGAATTGCACCTTCAGTTGACACATTAGAGATTTCAAACCAATTGGTCAGTGCATATGGAAGCCATGATCCAATCACTGCACCAAATCCAATAAGTGCAGTTTGTACACTAAAACCTAATGTGCGCTGATCGGTCCTTAAATTATCGCCTACTAAAGCGCGAAACGGCTCCATGGCAATATTGAATGAGGCATCCATGATCATTAGCATCCCTGCTCCAACCCATAAGGCAGGGAGCATAGCTATAAACAAATCTGCCTGTGGCATTAAAATTAATCCAACAGAAGCCAATATGGCTCCAACAAGAAAATAAGGTTTTCTTCGTCCAAATTTTCCCCAAGTTTTATCGCTATAATGCCCAACGATTGGTTGAACAATTAAGCCCATAAGTGGAGCTATAATCCAGAACCACGATAGCTCATGAACATCTGCTCCAAAAATTTGTAAAATTCGACTTGCATTAGCATTTTGCAGAGCAAAACCCATTTGTATCCCCAGAAATCCGAAACTCATATTCCAGATTTGCCAGAAACTTAATCTGCGCTTTTCCATCAATAGTATATTTAGTTAATACTATTTTGACAAGCGATAACTCATCAAAACTTAATTGTGAGAAGTAAAAATATTAAGCTTTGATTTCAGTCGGTAAATATATAAAACTTATTTAAATAACAAGCATCAAAATTTTATTGGGTTGAATTTCGAAGTATTAATTCCGTTTCAATAATTACAGTTTGATACGATTCTTCTTCCTCTTCATGTTCCAATCTATGAATTAAAAGCTCTGCAGATTTCTCTCCCATTTGTTGAGCGTGTTGACTCACAGTTGATAAACTCGGGGTAGCATGTTTCGCAAGCATACCATCGGTAAATCCAATAAACTGAATATCTTCAGGTATGGTCTTATTAAGTTTTCTAGCTACTTTCATCGCGCTTAACGCATAGAGTTCATTTACGGCAAAAACACCATCAATATCTGGGTTATCTTTAAACAAATTTTCTATTTCGCTTTCCAAGCCTTCCAATTGATCTTCAGAATCATACTCTTCTGATATTTTTAAAATTAGAGACGCAGCCGCTTCAATTTTATGAGAATCTAAAGCACTTAAGTAACCTTGTGTTCGCAGTTTCCCTACACTCACATAATCTTTAGTTGTAATTAAAGCGATTTTACCGCACCCTTTAGCAATCAACTGTTCTACAGCTTTCTTAGCACCTTCAAAATCATCCACAATCACCTTATCACAAGGGATTTCTGATATTACCCGATCAAACATCACAATCGGCATGCCTTGATTAATAGATTCTGTAAAATGATGATAATCTTGATTTAACATGGTTTGTTTTGAAGTTGATAATATAAAACCGTCAATACTTCCATTGGCGAGCATTTCCATATTAATCACTTCCTTGGAAAAGGATTCATTAGACAAACCTACAATTACATTGTAACCTTTTTTATTAGCAACCAATTCAATGCCCCTGATAACTTTGGAAAAGAAATTATGCACAATTTCAGGGATAATAATACCAATCGTTTTCGTTTTTCTGTTTTTTAAACTTAAAGCAATGTTATTTGGTCTGTAGTTATATAATTTAGCAAAAGCTTGTACTTTTTGACGTGTATCTTCACTAATCTCTTTACTATTTCTTAGTGCTTTTGAAACTGTACCAATAGACACATCTAATTCATTTGCAATCTGTTTGAGTGTTACTTTTTGCTTCATTAAAATTGGATATAAAATGTAAAGGTATAGATTTTAAACTGAAATTACACGGAGCGCCTATCAATGTCAAAAATTCAAAATATTACCAAAAATACATCAAATAACTAAAAAGTTGTTAACACGCAAACGTTTTCGTTAAGAATATGACAATTTTTTAGATTTTGTTTACTTAGAATTTACATACATTTAACACCGAGAAGTAAAAATATTAACAACAATTCTAACCTAAATTATTAACATAATAGTATTCTATGAAAACAAAATTTAATAGTTTATTGTTCCTTTTATTAATGCTTCCAGCATTGATTTTTGCCCAAAGTCAGGTATCAGGAATAGTAACTGAAAATTCAACTTCGCTACCCCTTCCCGGTGTTAATGTCATAATAAAAGGCACTACCTCTGGAACGGCTACCGATTTTGATGGTAAATATCAAGTATCAGCAAATGCTGGAGATATTTTGGTATTTTCATATGTTGGCTACATTTCCAAAGAAGTCACTTATGACGGTGGTAGTACTTTAAATGTATCCTTATTTGAAGATGCTGCACAATTAGATGAGGTTGTACTAATTGGATATGGCTCAGTTAAAAAAGAAGATTTGACTGGTGCTGTAGATTTAGTAACAACAAAAGATTTTAATAAAGGCCCGGTAGTTTCTGCACAACAATTAATTACGGGTAAAATTGCTGGAGTTTCAATAACCTCTAGTAGTGGTGCTCCTGGTGAAGGTCAAGAAATTAGAATTCGTGGAAACAGTTCAATTTCATTAAATAATAATCCGCTTATAGTACTTGATGGTATTCCTTTAGATCAAGGCGGAGTTGGCGGCACAAGAAATCCATTAAACCTTGTTAACCCCAATGATATTGAAAGCATGACGGTTTTAAAAGATGCCTCTGCTACTTCCATTTATGGGTCTAGAGCCGCAAATGGTGTCATTATTGTAACAACTAAAAGAGGAAAAGATTCTGAATTTAAATTTAATACGAGCTTAACATCGACTGTATTTAATGCTACAGATCGCGTAGATGTTTTAAGTAGTGATCAATTTAAAGACATTATAACGAATCACCCTCAAGCTGATGTAAACACCATTGCACTTCTTGGGGATGCAAACACCAATTGGCAAGATGAAATTTACAGAACAGCATCAGGCCATGATTTTGCTTTTAGTGCTTTGGGTAGTGCGTGGGGTATTCCTATGAGAGCTTCATTAGGTTTCACCAATCAAGATGGCATCTTAAAAAGAGATAACTTTAAACGATCTACAGCTTCATTAAACTTAAATCCATCTTTTTTTGATGACCATTTAAAAATTGACCTTAATTTAAGAGGCAACTATACTGAAAACGAATTTGGCAATAGAAGTGCAATTGGAGCTTCTATTGATTTTGATCCTACACAATCCATATATGACTCAAATTCACCATTTGGTGGTTATTTTACTTGGTTAGATCCAGTTACAGGTCAACAAGCGGCTATGTCTCCAACTAATCCGCTTGCTTTAATCCATTTGAGAGATGATGACTCAGAGGTAAGACGTTTTGTTGGAAATGCTAAATTTGACTATAAATTACACTTTTTTGACAATATTACTGCAACCATAAGCGTAGGCCTAGATAAATCGGATAGCAACGGTAGGACTGTAACATCTCCGGATATGCCTTCTACGGACGCAGCATTTAATGGGGCGAGACAAAGCTACTCAAATCAAGCAATAAATCAATTATTTGATGCTTATTTAACTTACAATAAGTCTTTTCAAGATGACAAGCACAACTTGGTTGTAGTAGCCGGTTATTCATATCAGTCTTTTGAATATGACAATTTCAATGATGACAGTTTAAAAAAAGAACAAGGTACTGCTTATGAATTTGTTGATAAATCTAAGTCTGTACTTTTATCTTATTTTGGTCGTGCAAACTATGACATAAATGGCAAATATTTAATAACTGCCACATTGAGAGCAGACGCATCTTCAAAATTAAATCCAGATGATCGTTGGGGATATTTTCCATCAGCTGCATTAGCTTGGAATATTCATAAAGAAGATTTTATAAATGAAGAAGGCACCTTAAATGAACTAAAACTACGTGTAGGTTATGGAGAAGTTGGTAATATTAATGGTTTAGGTGATTACTTATTTTTAACGCGTTATTCAGGCAGTCAGGCTAGTGCTGATTATCAGTTTGGAAATTCCTTTTATCAAACCTATCGTCCCGATCCAGTGAACACAGAATTACGTTGGGAAGTAGGCAAAACCTTTAATATCGGTTTAGATTATGCTTTGTTTAATCGTCGTTTATTTGGATCCGTTAACGTTTATAGCAAAAAGACCGATGACTTAATCGCATTCGCATCAATTGACCCTTTCACAAATTTTGGAAGTAGAATTGATAAGAACATCGGTGATATGGAAAACAAAGGAATTGAATTTGCTATTAATGCCATCCCGGTTCGTACCGAAGACATAGAATGGTCTATAAACTTTAATGTTGCTTTTAATGACAACAAAATAACGCGGCTACCATTTGATCAAGAAACAGGTGGCATCAGTGGCGGAGTTGGTAACAACATTCAAATCCACAGAGAAGGCTATGCGCCATATAGTTATAACGTATACCAACAAGTATACGATACAAATGGCAGCCCCATAGAAGGCGCCTTTGTAGATAGAAATGGTGACAATAAAATTACTGATGCTGATAAATATTTGTATAAAGATCCTTACGCAGATGTACTTATGGGAATAAATTCTAGCTTATCTTATAAAAACTGGGATTTCTCGATTCAAAATAGAGCAAGTATTGGAAATTACGTTTATAATAATGTGGCTTCAAGTAAATCTTACTTAAACAATATGATCCCCTCTAATAATTTATCGTTAATAAATATTCATGGTAGTTATTTAAACAATGGTTTTGAACAAGAAACAGATACAAATTTCTTGAATAGTCATTTTGTTGAAGACGGATCGTTCTTTAAGATTGATAATATAACCCTTGGCTATACATGGGATAAAGCTTTTAACGACACAAACTTTAGAGTCTTTGGGTCGGTACAAAATGTAGCTACCTTTACGAACTATGACGGATTAGATCCTGAAATAAATGGTGGCATCGATAATAATTTCTATCCAAGGCCACGTTCATTCTTACTTGGCATAAATGTAGATTTTTAAAAAATTGAATTATGAAGAATATATTTAAACAAATCATATTTATATTAACTATCTCGATTTTCATGGTGGCATGTCATGATGATTTAAATCAAAACCCTATAGATCCAGATAGTTTTACTGAAGGCGATGTTTTTGCAAATGTGGAAACTGCCAAAGGCGCCTTAGCTAAGCTTTACGCGAGTATGGCACTCACAGGTCAAGAAGGACCAGCTGGTCAACCAGATATTGCAGATATAGATGAAGGATTCTCTCAGTATTCACGAATGCTTTTTATGCTGAATGAATTAACTACGGATCATGCTGTATTAGGTTGGGGTGATTCTGGAGTACCAGATATGCATGGCCAATATTGGACCGCGAGCAATGACTTTACTAGTGCTATGTACATGAGATTAGCACAGCAGGTTTCATTTTGCAACTCTTTCATAACTAATGCTGCAGACTTAGAAGGCGATGAAGTTGCTTCATTTATTGCTGAGGCTCGATTTTTAAGAGCATTTGCTTATTATAACTTAATTGACATGTACGCCAATGTGCCACTTGTAACAGAAATCTCTACTGATTTACCGTCACAAAGTACTAGATCTGAAGTATATACTTTTATTGAAAATGAGTTAATTGATATTGAAACAATTTTACCTTCAAGTCAATCTAACGAATATGGGCGTGTTGATCAAGTAGCAGCTTGGGCATTACTTTCAAAGTTGTATTTAAATGGAGAATCATGGACTGGAGTAGGCCGCTATAGCGACTGTATTACCTATTCTGATAAGGTTATCAATTCAAGTTACAGCATTCACACCAATGACCTTAATGGTAATGGATCGGCATATGATGAGTTATTCTTAGCTGATAATGACACCAATGGAGCACAACGTGAATTCATTTATACTTTAAATTTTGATGGTGTTCAGTCTCAAACTTATGGTGGCACTACGTTTTTAACTCATGCAGCAGTTGGTGGTACCATGGTACCCGCAGATTATGGAATAGATTCAGGATGGGGAGGTTTACGAACCACTTCAGCTCTAGTAGGCCAATTTACAGCTGAAGAGATCGATGTTGATGCGCTAAACGCAAGTTTAGGAGGTAATTTAAGCAATTGGGGATTAGTTGGAGATGCGACTGAGAACAGTTGGGATGGACCAGATATGGAAATGTATGAAGTTAATTCAAATCAATTTTCAATATACGCTACTTTAACTGATGGATTTTTCAAGTTTAGATTTGATGAGGACTGGGGCGTTAATTATGGAAGTGATTTATCCGATGGAACTTTACAATCTGGCGGTGAAAATATTCCGATTACGGCCGGAACTTATCTAGTAACCATGGATTTAGACAATCTGACGTATACCTTAACAGAAATTTTTGCAGCTTCAGATACAAGAGCCATGTTTTATACGGATGGTCAGTCTTTAGAAATTGAGACCATACCTCCATTTAAAAATGGATATGCTGTAACAAAATTTAAGAACATTGATTCACAGGGTAATCCAGGAGTGGGAACCGGTGCTGATAATAGAGTTGATACCGATTTACCTTTAATTCGCCTTCCTGAAATATTTTTGAATTATGCTGAAGCTTCTTTAAGAGGTGGTGGTGGTGATATCAGTTTGGCTGTTTCTAAGATAAACGAATTGAGAACTAGAGCATTTGGTGGAACCATCGCAGGTAATATTAATGTAGGCGATTTGGACTTAGAATTTGTGCTTAACGAGCGTTCGAGAGAATTGTTTTGGGAAGGACAACGAAGAACCGACTTAGTACGCTATAATAGTTTTACAACCAATGCCTATTTATGGCCATGGAAAGGTAATCAACGCAACGGAACTGCGGTTGGAGACTATAGAAACATTTTTCCAATACCAAGTAATACAATTTTAACCAATCCTAATTTGAATCAAAATCCTGGATACTAAAAAATAAAATAATGAAAAATATAAAATTTTTAACCTTATTATTCTTAAGCTTAATTGCTTTGAATTCTTGCGAAAAAGATGATGGCATTACGTATATCGCTCAACCAGTTGGTGAGTTTACATTTTCGAATTCATTTTTAACTGAGTATGTGTTAACACCTACTGCATCTAGCAATATTGGTGAACGCTTCACATGGGATTCTGCCAATTTTGACATCCCAACAAATGTAACTTATGAAATGCAAAAATCTATTTCTGGTGATTTTTCCGACTTGGAAGTTGTTGGAACAACCGATGAAAATTCTTATGCCATAACTATTGGGGAATTATTAGGTTTTGCGAGCGAAGCTGGATTAGACAATGATCCTGATACTGAAAACCCAAATACTGGTGATGTTTATTTTAGAGTACGTGCCTTTGTTGGCTCGGATTCATCGATAGAAAATCTATCAGCAACACAAGCTTTAACTTTATTTTTACCTGAGGATGCTGGTTCGGGGCCTGCCTGTGCTCTTGATCAAATGTGGGCCGTTGGCGCTGGGGTACCAGATGCTGGATGGGGGTGGACATCACCTATTAGATTTGCTTGTAAAGGTGATGGATTATATGCCGGAAACGTCAATCTTCAAAATAATGGTGGCGCAGACAATAACTTTAGGTTCTTTACAACTGAAGGTGATTGGGCTTCTGGTTTAAACTACCCTTACTATGTAAATGAAGGCTATACTATTGATGCAAATTTTGAAGACGCATTGGACGATGATAATAACTTTGCCTTTGTAGGCACTACGGGGTTTTATTATTTAGAAATTGACACCTCTGCTAAAACTATCACACTTGGAGAAGCCCAAAGCTCTGGTGAATGTGATTTGGAACAGTATTATCTAGTAGGCGCTGGAGTACCAGATGCTGGATGGGGGTGGACAACGCCTGTAAATTTATTTTGTAACGGAGATGGTGTTTATGAAGGCCCTGTTAATTTACAAAATAATGGAGGAGTCGATAACAATTTCAGGTTCTTCCAGATAGAAGGTGATTGGGCTTCAGGCCAAAATTTTCCATATTTTATTACCGAAGGATACACTATTGATGCACGCTTTGAAGAAGCCGATGACGATGACAAGAACTTCGCATTTATTGGAACATCTGGTGTTTACTACATGAAATTAGATGCTGTGAATAAAACGATAACATTATCGGAATAATTATAATGTTATGTTAGTATTATAAAATAATAAAGGGTCATGAATGTCTTCATGACCCTTTATTATTTAATCTCAATATTTTAATATGAAAAAAATTACCTATTTACTGCTTATTATATGTTCAACCATGAGCAGTCATGGGCAGGTTACCATAAACCCTAGCCCTTTTGAAATAAATCAATCCATAACAATTACAGTTGACGCAACGAGTAATGCTACGGGTTGTAATGGTTTTAATAATCCCAATAAAATTTATGCCCATTTAGGTATTGGTACAGATTCAAATGCTTTTGGAATTGCTGTAGTTGGAAATTGGGGCGCTGACGATGGTCTAGGTGAAATGACTCATAATGGAGATGGAACTTGGAGTATTACATTAATGCCTGCCACCTATTTCAATTTATCTGCTTCGGAATCCGATGCTGCAACAAAAATGGGGATGGTGTTTAGAAATGAAGATGGTACCCAAGAGTTTAAAGATAATGGTTGTACTGATTTTGTATTTAATGTTGGTGCGTTTCAAGTTACAATGATTAATCCTATTGAGGAAAGTAACACAATCATAGTAAATAATGGTGGTGGCACACAAATTTTAGCTCAAAACACTAATGGCCTCGCTAGTTATGAACTTTTTGCCAACGGTACTAGTGTTCATACCCAAAACAATACTACATTTTACAATGGCCATTTATTTTCAAATTTATCTGAAAATCAATACTGCCAATTAGTGGTCACTCAAGGTGCCTCTTCAGTAACGAAAACATTTACTATTTTAGTAAATAACACCTCAACTGCAAATGTGCCAAGTGGTATGGTAGATGGTATTAATTACCACAGTGGCGACGCCAGTAAAGCTACTTTAGTTTTAGATGTACCAAATAAAGATTTTGTATACGTGGCAGGAAGTTTTAATAACTGGACTCCAACTAGTGCAGATGCGATGCAGCGGGAAACTGGTTCAAGCTTATTTTGGATTGAATTAACAGGGCTTACACCTGGTGAAAATTACACCTATCAATATTGGGTGGGTGATAAAACTGATGTGCCCAGCAACTCACCGGAACTCGTAAAAACAGCAGACCCCTATTCGACATTAGTTCTGTCACCATTTGACGACCCCTCTATTCCATCAAATTCTTATCCAAATATTCCCAATTACCCAGATGGGCAAGAACGTGAAGTCACGGTTTTAAAAACAGGGGAATCTTCTTATAATTGGCAAATAACCAATTTTAATAAACCTAAAAAAGAAGACCTTATTATCTATGAAGTACTGATTAGAGATTTTGATGCAAACAGAAATTTTCAAGACCTTATTGATAGGATAGAATATTTTAAAAGCCTTAATATCAATGCCATTCAATTGATGCCAGTCATGGAATATGAAGGCAATGAAAGTTGGGGTTATAATACCGCATTCCACATGGCTCTCGATAAGTATTACGGTACAAAAGACACCTTTAAAGCCTTTATTGATTTATGTCATAAAAACGGTATTGCTGTAATTTTAGATGTGGCATTAAATCATGCCTTTGGAAGAAATCCAATGGTGAGAATGTGGATGGATGACCCAGATAACGACGGCTGGGGAGAACCTAGTAGTGAAAACCCATATTTTAATCAAGAAGCAAAACACAGTTATAATGTTGGATCCGATTTTAACCACCAAAAATCTCGGACACAAAATTATACGCAACGCGTTGTAAAACATTGGATTGACGAATTTAAAATAGATGGATTTCGGTGGGATTTAACTAAAGGATTCACTCAAAACTGCTCTCCAAATGACGAAGGTTGTACTAACAGTTATCAAGCAGATCGGGTTGCAGTATTAAAAACCTATGCTGATTATTCTTGGAGTATAGATCCTGAGCATTATGTCATATTTGAACATTTAGGTGGATCTAATGAAGAAGCAGAATGGGCAGATTACCGTTATGATGAAGGTAAAGGAATTATGCTTTGGGGCAAGATGACTGATCCATATAATCAACTTACTATGGGCTACAACTCGAGTAATGATATCAGGGGTATGGGTCACGAAAGTAGAGGTTTTGAAGGTAAACGTTTGGTTGGCTATGCCGAAAGTCATGACGAAGAGCGCCTAATGTATAAAAACGTTGAGTTTGGAAATTCCAGTGGTGGTTATGATGTCACCAATCTCAATACCGCACTTTCTCGTATGTCAGCTTTAGGTGCCGTAACATTAACAATTCCAGGGCCAAAAATGATCTGGCATTTTGGTGAATTGGGTATGGAAAATTCAATATTTACTTGTGCAGATGGAAGTTTTGGTGGCGATGCATGTAAACTAGACACAAAACCACAGCCCCAATGGGCAAATAACTGGGCAGATGACCCTTTAAGAAACCAAATATACCAGGATTGGGCAAGGCTCAATAAATTAAAAATTGAAGAAGCTGTTTTTGAAGGTGATTATAGTATTACTTCTAATTCACTAACACCCAAAATTTATATTTGGGATGACAATTTACCGAGTTCCGAATTAAAAAACATCGTGATACTTGCCAATTTTGATTTGAGTACTCAAAACGTAGTTCCCAATTTTCCAAATACAGGTAATTGGTATGACCTAATGGATGAAACTGGTAATTCGTTTATTAGTGTAACTAATACCAATGCTGCGATTGCTATACCCGCTGGTGAATTTAGAATCTTTGGAAATAAAGGCGCAACATTAGGAATAGATGATGTTCATTTAGATAATGATTTTAGTTTATATCCAAACCCATCTTCTACTAGTTTCAAAGTTAATAAGAGTTTGAAAAAAGTGACTATTTATGACATTTCCGGGAAAGTAATAACAACTTATTTAGGTCATTTTCAAGCCGAACATGATTTTGATGTTTCTAGATTTGTAAAAGGAATGTACTTGGTGACATTAGAAACTGGAACTAACAGGATAACAAAAAAACTCATAGTCAACTAATTAAACTCAGGAAATCATAAACCACTGAACAAATAGGATATTTACATTCTGACTGATAGCAAACCTGAGTTTAAACAAAGAGCTTCAAAAATACTTGAAGCTCTTTTAGTTTTTGTTGAACAAAAAAGCTTCAGTTAAAACTGAAGCTTTTTACTCATTGTGCGGGCGGAGAGACTCGAACTCTCACACCTCGCGGCACTAGATCCTAAGTCTAGCGTGTCTACCAATTCCACCACGCCCGCAATAAGTCCCGAATTTATCGGGATGCAAATATAAACATTACTTTTAATATTCAAATCTATTGACAAAAAATAATATTGCTTTTTGTATTTTTGATACTTTCCAAAAAAAAACATATCGTATGCAGAATATCAAAGCTTATGTTAACGAGCACAAAGAACGCTTTTTAAATGAATTAATCGAATTGCTGAAAGTACCATCGATCAGTGCCGATTCGGCATACAAAAATGATGTTTTAAAAGCTGCCGAGATCGTAGCAGATGAACTTAAAAAAGCTGGATGCGACCTCGTTGAAATATGCGAAACTAATGGCTATCCTATCGTTTATGGTGAAAAAATTATTGATAAAAAATTACCTACAGTTCTGGTTTATGGGCATTATGATGTACAGCCACCAGATCCTTTAGATTTATGGGATTCACCACCATTTGAACCGGTAATTAAATCTACTGAAACCCATCCTGAAGGCGCCATTTTTGCCCGTGGTGCATGTGATGATAAAGGTCAAATGTACATGCACGTTAAAGCTTTGGAATACATGACAACAAATAACCAATTGCCATGTAATGTAAAATTCATGATTGAAGGTGAAGAAGAAGTGGGCAGTAATAGCCTTGTAGATTATGTTAAGAAAAATCAAGAAAAACTAAGTAATGATGTGATTCTAATTTCAGATACTGGTATGATTGCACAGGATGTTCCTTCAATCACTACAGGGTTACGCGGATTGAGTTATGTAGAAGTTGAAGTTATTGGTCCTAATAGAGATTTACATTCAGGTTTATATGGTGGCGCAGTAGCTAACCCTATCAATATTTTGTCGAAAATGATTGCCTCACTTCACGATGAAAATAATCATATTACAATACCTGGATTTTATGATAATGTGGAAGTACTTTCTTCTGAAGAACGAGCAGAAATGGCAAAGGCTCCCTTTTCCTTAGAAGCCTACAAACAAGCCTTAGACATGAATGACGTGTATGGAGAAAAAGGCTACACTACCAATGAACGTAACTCAATAAGACCTACACTTGATGTCAACGGTATATGGGGTGGATATACTGGTGAAGGTGCTAAAACGGTGATTGCGAGTAAAGCTTACGCAAAAATATCAATGCGTCTGGTACCAGGTCAAGACTGGAAAAAAATAACAGCATTATTTAAAACTCATTTTGAAAACATAGCACCCAATGCTGTTAAGGTTAACGTGACTCCGCATCATGGTGGCCAGGGCTATGTAACACCAACAGATAGCATTGGATATCAAGCCGCTAGTTTCGCCTATAAAGACACCTTTGGAAAAACTCCAATCCCACAACGTAGCGGCGGCAGTATTCCTATAGTGGCGCTCTTTGAAGAAGCACTTAACAGTAAAAGTATTTTAATGGGATTTGGCCTTGATAGCGACGCTATTCATTCGCCAAACGAGCATTTTGGAATATTTAATTATTTAAAAGGAATTGAGACCATTCCTTTATTTTACAAATATTACACTCAGCTCAATAAGGTTTAAACTCTGTTTTTTGAAAAGCCATTATAAGCAGTTTTTATTGCTCAATATCGCCACCCTATTTATTAGTACATCAGGTGCTCTAGGTAAGTTTATTGATATGCCAACCCCTGTAATTGTTTGGTGGCGCTCTTCAATAGCTTTAATTTTTCTGTTTGTTTTTTGTAAGTTCAGAAAAATAAGTTTAAAAATAGATTCTAAAAAAGATGTACGTTCATTTATACTGAGTGCCGTTTTTATGGGAGGCCATTGGATTACCTATTTTTATTCGCTTAAATTATCTAATGTCGCCATTGGAATGCTATCTTTATATACTTTCCCTGTGATTACAGCACTTTTAGAACCTATTTTTATAAAAGTTAAATTAGACCCTATTCATATCGTTTTGGGACTAATGGTGTTGTTAGGCATTTATTTTCTAGCTCCAGATTTTAATATAGAAGGCGCTCACGTCCAAGGCATTATACTTGGATTGTTATCTGCATTGTGTTACGCACTTAGAATTTTAATTTTAAAACCATTGACATCACACTATAATGGTACTATGTTAATGCTATATCAATTACTGATTCTTACTTTCTTACTAGCACCATGCCTAATTTTAATGGATACTTCAGGCATTAAAACGCAATATCCTTATGTACTAATTTTGGCTTTGTTGACAACGGCCATAGGACATTCTATTTTTGTGCATACACTAAAATATTTCAAGGTAAGTACAGCCACAATAATGACAAGTGCTTTACCAATTTATGGCATTCTTATTGCTTTTTTGTTTTTAGGAGAAGTCCCAAATTCTAATGTCTACATTGGCGGTTTACTAATTATATCTACTGTTTTTATTGAAGGTATTAGATCTGCACGAAAATCATAATTGCTAAAATTATCAAAAAAATAACCTCTACGTTTGTAGAATATAAAAATTTGTTCTATGTTTGTAGAAGATAATAAAACTTTATAGAAAATGCAATTATCAAAATCTGAAGAACAACTCATGCAATACGTATGGAAATTGGAAAAAGCTTTCATGAAAGATTTACTTGAAGCTTATCCTGAACCAAAACCTGCAACTACTACGGTTGCCACGCTTTTAAAACGCATGACTGATAAAGGTGTAATCGCTTATAACTTGTTTGGAAAATCACGTCAATATTATCCTTTAATTAAAAAGAAAGACTATTTTTCTAAGCATGTCAACGGATTAATAAAACACTTCTTTAATGATAGTGCTTCACAGTTTGCTTCGTTTTTCACTAAAGAAACTCATCTTTCTAAAGCAGAACTCGAGGATTTAAAAGCACTAATTGATAACGAAATTAAAAAGAAGTAATGATGTTCATCTATATTCTAAAATTCACTGCATGCTTAGGGATATTTTTAGCCTTCTACAAACTTTTTTTGGAGCGAGAAAACATGCACCAATTTAAAAGAATCTATCTGTTAAGTATTGTATTGATTTCTTTAATTATTCCTTCTATCACATTCACGACGTATATAGAGTCAAAACCAATACTTGAAACTTTAAATGCTACGGCAATAGTTTCAAATGAAATGGTTTCATTACCCAATAAAGTATCAATCAATTATTTACCTATTATACTTTGGAGTATTTACGGCTTAGGGCTACTCATTTTTGGTTTAAAATTTAGTATAAACCTCCGTCAGTTGTTATTAAAAATCAAAAACAATCCAAAGCAAAAATCTGCACAATTCATCAATGTCCTATTAAAAGATTTAGTAACACCGCATACCTTTTTTAGTTATATCTTTTTAAATAAATACAAATACGAAACACAGCAAATTCCAGAAGAAGTTATTTTACATGAACAAACTCACGCTGCTCAAATGCACAGTATTGACATTTTATTAATAGAGTTATTTCAGCTGGTGTTTTGGTTCAACCCACTATTATATTTTATAAGAAAATCCATAAAATTAAATCATGAATTTTTAGCCGATGAAGCTGTTTTGAAAAACGGCGTACCAGCTAATAACTATCAACATATTTTACTGTCTTTCTCATCAAATCAACAAGGCAGTCCTCTGGCAAATGCCATCAATTATTCATCTATCAAAAAACGAATTACAGTTATGAAAACACACACATCAAAACACAATACGTGGATTAGAAGCCTAGTACTTCTACCTTTATTAGCTATTCTTATTTATAGTTTTAGCTCGACTGAACAATTAGAAAAGAGCCTTTTATCAGAATCCATAGACTCTAATTTTAAAGCCAGAAGCATTGAAATAGCTGTGCTCGACAATGGAACTTATGAAGTGGATGGTATTAAAGCAACAAAAACAACATTTGGTTCCGTTATTAATCAATTACATCAAGATATCAGTCCTGAGATTCGTAATCGAATAATGAACGTTCATGTTAATGGTAACAAAGAAGTTTCAGACCAAGATGTATGGTTTATTTATAATTCATTTATTGCCTATGGTTTTCATCGTATTGTTACTTACAATCAAGAAATAATTCGAGAAAAAGGAATTAAACCATTTGCAATTACAAATTCAACAACTGAAGCATCTCAAGATGGAGCCTCCAGAGAGTTAATGCGTGAATACACAAGATTGGCCAAGCATTACAACTCACAAACAGGAAACAACTACCGTGTAAAACTTGAAGATGTAGAGCGCTTAAAATACATTTATGGCTTAATGAATAAAAAACAACGTAAGTCGGCAGAACCTTTTCCAAATTTCCCTGAGCCTCCACCAGCACCGGATGCGGCCGGAGCAGTGCTTCCACCGCCACCGCCACCGCCAATTCCTGATAATGCTACTAAAGCGCAAAAAGAAAAATACAATAAGGTTACAGAAGAGTACAAAAGAAAGTACACGGTGAAAAATGGAATGGTTTCTGAAAATACGCCGCCACCGCCAATTCCGCCAAATGCTACACCAGCACAAAAAGCAAAATATGAAGAAGCTACAAAACAATATAAATTAAAAACAGAACGTATTGCTTTAAAAAAAGAACATGTTGAAAAACGGAGTGCTGAAAAAAATGAACTTGCCCGCGTAAGAGAGGTTCAATCTAAAGAGGAACTCGCATTAAGATCAGAAAAAGTAGCCTATCTTGAGGCAGAACAAGCTTTAAAAACAGAAAAACTAAGAAAAGCTAAAGAACCATTAGCTCCAAAACCGCCTAAATCACCAATAGACCATGTGATTGATATGGCAAAAAAAGATGCCACTTTTTATTATGATGGCAAAAAGGTATCTTCAGATAAGGCCATTGCTCTTTTAAAAAAAGATTCCGAATTAAGTATCTCAACTCAAAATAATGGCAGTAGCAGCCCCGTGGTAAATATCACAACTAATCCTGTAATTACAGATGATGATGGCAAAGTTATTACCAAAATAGAAACCATTGAACAAATAAAAACCAATCCCAAAAATGACAGAAATGGATACGTAACAATAAACGGGAAGACTTATTTCTATAGCATTAAAAATAGTAATGTTACTTATTATAACCGCTGGGGTAAAAAAGTTAATGAAAAAGGAGAAGTTATAAATTAAAAAATCGATCTATATATGCATTAAAGCTTCGATTTTCGAAGCTTTTTTTAAATACAAATATTTACGCTTCAAATAAGGGCTGTTTATCACCAATTAAGTATATAGAAATTTTGTACTAATTGTCTTCGCCAGTGAATTTTTGCATCGTAAACTCATCACTACTATTTACGCCATCTTTCAGGATAACCTTTTTTAAGGTCATAAACAATATTTTTAAATCTAACAGGAAACTCAAATTATTTACATAGTACACATCATAAGTGAATTTTTGTTTCCAAGTAATTGCATTTCTGCCGTTAACTTGAGCCCAACCAGTAATACCTGGTCTAATATTGTGTCTCGTTGCTTGTTCTTCGCTATATAATGGTAAATACATGATCAATAGCGGCCGAGGTCCAATAACAGACATATCCCCTTTAAGCACATTTATAAGCTGTGGAATTTCATCTAAAGATGTTTTTCTAATAAACCTACCAATGCTCGTAATACGTTGAACATCTGGCAATAAATTACCGTTCTCATCTTTTTTATCATTCATTGTTTTAAACTTAATAATATTAAATATTATTTCATCCTTGCCTGGTCTGGATTGAAAAAAAAACGGTTTTCCATCATTTGAAAAATAGAGAATAATATATACGACAATAAAAACTGGAGATAATATAACAAGTCCAATTATTGCCATTAAGAAATCTAAAAGTCTTTTTATCAAAAGTTTATACATATAATTATCTTGTTATTTTTCAGCAACATTTTATAACCACAAGTTTCCAAAAATAATCTTTTGGTTAATTTTATGAAAGGTTAATCTCTTTTAAAATTTATTTTCATTTATTATAAAACCTTAAAACTAAATTTTTAATGTATTTATTTAGTTGCGTTTTTTTGTAACATTTATTCAATACTTACGTTCTAATAGGTAATCAATCAAATCCAAACATTATGTTACAGCAATTTTTCATAATATGCTCAGGTGCAGATACTGACATATTAAAAGACTGTTCTAAAGGTGAACAGAACAAATATGCAGGTATTGGGGCAACAGTATTTTTTACTGCATTAATGGCCTTTATTGCTGCCAGCTATGCGCTTTATACCGTTTTTGATAATCCATTCGCAGCTGCTGGTTTTGGGTTTGTTTGGGGTTTACTCATTTTTAATTTAGATCGCTATATTGTTTCTACAATTAAAAAAACAGGAAATGTTATTGATGAATTGATTCAAGCATCTCCTAGAATATTGCTGGCCATTATTATAGCCGTTGTCATATCTAAACCCCTCGAGCTAAAAATATTTGAAAAAGAAATAAATCAAGTTTTACTTGAACAAAAAAATGATTTCACATTAGCTAATAAAGATCAAATAGCACTTCAATTTACGCCTACAGTTGATGCATTAAAAACAGATATAAAGACGCTTCAAGATGAAGTAACTGCAAAAGAAATTGAAGTCAATAGTTATTACAATACATACATAGCTGAAGCTGAAGGGCGCGAAGGTACATTACTCCTAGGAAAAGGCCCTGTTTACGAAGAGAAACGTGAAAAACATGACACTAGCTTAGCCGAATTGCAAGCATTGAGAACAACCAATAATGAAAAAATTAAAATTGCTGAAGAGCAAATCACATCATTGAATGCTGAGTATGAATCTCAAGTAACATCATCACAGCCCATTATAGACAATTTTGACGGCTTGATGGCAAGAGTAAATGCCTTAGGCAAACTCCCGTGGCTACCTTCACTTTTTATCTTCCTATTGTTCCTTGCTATTGAAACTTCACCAATTTTTGCCAAGCTTCTATCGCCTAAAGGAGAATATGACATCAAGCTTACTGAAGATGAATCCAAATTAAAATCATGGGCAACTCAACAAGATTATCAAAGACAGTCCATAGTGAGCACAGACAATGTATTAAATGATAAAGTTTATGGAGATCTTGCCGAAGAAGAAGACTTATACGCGTATAAACGAAAAATTGCTCGTGATCTCATGAAAAAGCAGCAAGATGCTTTTTATAATAGGCAAAGCAAATTTTTAGAATAGTTATTTTTATTCATTCTAAATAAGAATTATTTTATACATTTGCCAAAAAAATTCATGAAGTTCACAAATAGAGCAATTCATCGCGACTTTGCATATTTTTATTTTGGCCTAATTATCGCATTTTCATTTTCTGGAATTATCTTAAATCACAGACAAGATTGGTATCCTATGGATTATGCATATGAATCAAAAAAAATTTCAACATCAATCCCTGAAGATCTCAATCAGCTTAACGATAAATCATTTATTGAAGGTATGGCCTCTGACTTGACATTAGAAAGTAAATATGATAGTCATCGATTAAGAGATGATGAGTTACGAATTTACTTCAAAGATAATGTCATTGCCGATATTGATATCACAACTGGTCTCGGGATTATTGAATTTAAACGTAAAGTTCCATTTCTTGGGCATACCATGTATTTGCACAAAACCACCAATCCTTTTTGGATTTGGTATTCAGATATTTTTGGCGCAGCCATGATTCTAATTGCAATGACTGGAATTTTTATTCCTATGGGTAAAAATGGATTTAAACAAAGAGGGTGGAAACTTGCGGTATTAGGAGTGATTTTCCCATTACTGTTTCTATTCTTCTTAAGTTAAGCGTTTTAAATTAAGCAGCATCACTAGATTTAAAATGATCGTAAAGATCAACACACCCTAAACCAATAATAGACAAGCTCTTGTGTTTGTTTAGTGATTCATTATGCAATTTAGCTATAGCATTCACGCCATAACGATCAATGCCTTCTAAATCTTCAATACTTATGGTAAGTTTATCTATACGATCAAATATGTTTCTAAACTGTTTTTGAAAAACGTGAATATCTTCTCTATTAAGACATCCTCTTAACTTAAAAAAGTTGTTGTGCTCTGTAATTTTTAAACTCATAACATTTGTATTTAGGTTAATATTTGGCGGTATTAATTGATGATTATTAATTCAATATATAATAACCACTCCAGTCAGATCCTAATTTTCGACAAACAGACACAGTAAATAGATGAAAATCAGCAATCTGCAAATTTCAAGGTTGAATAACAAGATCATAATGGCTTTAACTTAATATTCTTAAACCACCTCTAAAGGCCTAAAGTTTGAAAATGATTCACATGTACAATATTATCCATATTTAATAGAATTTTAATAATTGCTGGATAAACCTGCAGTTCTTTTTGAGGAATTCTCTATTTTTAAAACATGGATGAGCTTTCACTTATTGATGCAAAATTTATTGAGCAGAACACAGATTTCGTGGACTTGATAAAACAACTAAAAAAAGCTTTTAAAGAAAATAAAACTACAGTGCCCTTGCGGCATCATCATGATTTTCCTAATCCAAAAATGGAATCAGACTCAACGCTTTTACTGATGCCAGCATGGAACCCTAGTCAGGATGCAGGGGTCAAAATTGTTACGGTCAGTCCGGAAAACGGGAAACTTGATTTACCATCCATTCAAGGTGTTTATGTTTATCTCAATTCAAAAAACGGTACCTTAAAATCGATATTAGATGCTAAAAGTTTAACTGTAAAACGCACGGCAGCTGCTTCAGCATTGGCTTCTTCGTATTTATCCAGAGAAAACTCAAGTTCTTTATTAATGATTGGCACCGGTGCGCTTTCTATCAATCTAATTAAAGCCCACACTTCCGTTAGACCCATCGCAAAAGTTTATGTTTGGGGAAGACGTTATGAAAAAGCAGCCGCCATTTGCATGGCGTTAAAAAACGAAAGCTTTGATTGCTTTCCAATAAAGACAATTGAAGAAAAAATTACTGATGTAGATATTATTTCTTCTGCAACTTTATCAAAAACTCCACTGATATTTGGTAAACTCATAAAAGAAGGACAACATCTAGATCTTGTTGGCGCATACAAGAAAGATATGCGAGAAGCGGATGATGACGCCTTAAAAAAAGCTTCCGTTTTTGTAGACACATTTCAAGGCGGACTCAAAGAAAGTGGTGATATCTTAATTCCACTTCAAAATGGTACCATAAATAAGAATGACATTAAAGCCGATTTATTTCAGCTCTGCTCAAATCAAAAACAAGGCAGGTGTTCTAAAAATGAAATCACCTTTTTCAAATCTGTAGGGCACGCACTAGAGGATTTAGTAGCGGCCAAATATTATTATCAACAATACATCAATGACTAATACATATTCAAACATCTTAAATAATACATGCTTTACGCCACCAAAAGATTGGCTAGAAATTAAAACTATAGATATGCATACCGGTGGTGAACCTCTACGAGTTATTGTTGGCGGTTTCCCAGAATTAAAAGGCAATTCTGTTTTAGATTACAGAAGATATTGCAAAACTCATCATGATGTATTAAGAACTACATTAATGTTTGAGCCACGTGGCCATGCCGACATGTACGGTTGTATTTTAGTTCCACCTAATGATGATGACGCCGATTTTGGCATTCTATTTTTGCACAATGAAGGGTACTCCACCATGTGCGGTCACGCAATTATTGCTATTTCTACACTCGCTATTGAAATGCAATGGATAACAGTCAAGGAAGGTGAAAATCTTCTAAAAATAGATGCCCCTTGTGGTAGAATAACATCTTACACCAACGTAAAGAACGGTAAAGTAACCGGAGTCCGTTTTTATTGTGTACCAAGTTTTGTTGTTGGTTTGGATCGAGTAGTTGACGTTGAAGGTTTAGGTTTAGTAACATACGATTTAGCCTACGGCGGCGCTTTCTACGCTTATGTTGATATGGCTAAAAACAATTTTAATTTTGATTTATCACCACAATACTATCGTTCATTAATTTCTAAAGGGATGGATATAAAGCATGCCGTAATGAAAAATGATCATGCAATACGACATCCTTTTGAAAAGGATTTAAGTTTTAATTATGGTACTATATTTATAGACAACTCGATGCAAACTTCTGGAGCAGACAGTAGAAATGTATGCGTTTTTGCTGAGGGCGAAGTAGACCGTTGCCCAACAGGCTCAGGAGTTTCTGGCCGCATGGCCATTCACAAAGCACGAAAAGAAATAGATTATGGGCAAACCATGACTATTGAAAGTATTACCGGTTCTGTTTTTAAAGGTTCCGTTATTTCTGAAGAAGACTACGGCCCTTTTAAAGCAGTGATACCTCAAGTGGAAGGCACAGCCTATATTACAGGAGCGCACACTTTTATTATTGACCCCAATGACCCAATGAAGGATGGGTTTATACTGAGATAAATGTTTACGATAAATCATATTTCAAATATAAATCCGCATTTAAATCATATGCATATTTACAATGACAACATATCCTGTAAAATTTGCCCAAACTTAGGAGGAAGTCTTCAAGAATTCATCGTTAATAACATCGAAATTATTGATGGTATTATTCTATCTGAGGATGGTTTGGCTTCATATATAGAAACATTCAATTCGGCGTTAATGTTTCCTTTTGTTGGTAGAATACCCAATGGAACATACACCTACAAGGATGTTTTGTACAGCTTAGAAGTCAACGAAGTAGATCGTCACAATGCCATACACGGTTTGATCTATAATAAAACATTTAAAATTGATGAATTTCACACTACCAGGTCGAGTGCGAAAATTCAGCTTTCCTATATTTCTGATGGACTGCTAGCAGGGTTTCCTTTTAAATTTAACTGTCAAATTTTATATTTAATTTCAAATGAAGGACTAAGAATTGAATTTAAAGTTATGAATACAGGTGAAAGTTCTTTCCCATTTGGTATGGGTTGGCATCCTTATTTTAAGAGTGACGATTTAGGTTCAAGTTTAATTTATTTTTCATCAAATGAAAAACTTAAATACGATGAAAACCTAATCCCTATAGCTTCGATTAAAACTGCAGACACTACTACTTTTGAGATAAATAATCAAAGGTTTGATGATACTTTCATACTTTTAAAAAACGAAGTAAAATTCAAAACTAAAAATTACCAAATTGAAATGAATTTTAATTCGATTAATAAGGGTTGTGTTCAAATATACACACCAAAACACAGAGAAAGCATCGCTTTAGAACCGCTTACTTTTGGGCCTAATGCATTTAACACGAATAATGGACTTTTAGAATTAAAGCCTAATGAAAGTTATAATTGGATTATAGATTTAAAGATGAAAACTAATGTTTAAGCCAGTCCTCCTATTTTCAATTGTTTTTATTACCATTTTTAGCTGTAATAATACTCCTAAACAGGGGCCAGAAGAAGCTTACCGGTATTTAGAACACAGTAAAAACATTTTAGATTATAAGATTACACCTAAAGATTCATATGATAAATCAGGATTAATGTTCTCAGACCAAGGCGCATGGTTTGCTTATAGTTTGCCAGATACAACGGGTGTCCTTAATGATTTCTCTGGTCCTTTTTTAATGACACAGCAAAATGGTGTATGGAGCAGTGGCGCCATTGCTCCCATTAAAATTACAATTGGAAATCAACCGGTATCTTCAAAAAAAGAGAACATTATTGTACAAACTGCACATTCAAGTCATTTAGAACAGAAAACACATTTCTCGGGTATTGATTTTAAAGAAACTTTAGTTTTTCTTAACGGGCATACTGCATTAATACATTATGAATTCACGAATAAAACTGACTTAAATAATGAAATCACTTATTCTTGGAAAAACCAACCTCTACTTGCAGATAGTCTTTCCTTTGTCATTAATGGAAAAGCACTAAAAGTAATATCTAAAAAAAGTACCGCAATTGGTCATCTTCTATTTCCTGAAACTATAAAATCTACAAATTCAAATAACACTTTTGTTACAAACGACAAGTCTTATAATCTAAAACCTAACGAAACAATATCCTTTGTCGTTTCCCAAACTTTCATCTTCCCAGAAAAATCTTGGCAAAAGGAAAAAGTACTGATTGAAAATATCGATTTTGATTCCGTACTATTAGCGAGAAAAAAGGAAAAGAATAGTCAATTAAAATCACTTCTTGAAAACCGAAAACTCACATTTGATGAGGACCTATATGCCGAAGTTCTAGCAAAGGCTCAACTCACATTACAAAACAATTGGCGAATTCCCGCTGGAGAAATTGAACATGAAGGTTTGTTTCCAAGTTATCACTACGAATGGTTTAACGGATTTTGGTCTTGGGATTCATGGAAACATGCCGTTGGCTTATCCTATTATGATGTGCGTTTAGCTAAAGAACAAATAAAACTTATGTTCAAATTTCAAAATGCCGATGGCTTTGTTGCTGACTGCGTATATCGAGATACAACTATTGAAGCACATAATTATCGTGATACGAAACCTCCATTATCGGCTTGGGCCGTTGCAAAAATTTATAAAAAAGACAAGGATTTAGAGTTTTTAAAATACATGTATCCAAAACTTAAAAAGTATCATAATTGGTGGTACACGAAACGTGATCATGATCAAGATGGGCTTTGCGAATACGGTTCTACAGATGGTAGTTTAGTTGCTGCAAAATGGGAAAGTGGCATGGACAATGCCATTAGATTTGACAGCTCCAAGATTTTAAAAAATGAAGATGGAGCTTATTCATTAAATCAAGAGAGTGTAGATTTGAATGCCTATCTATATGCCGAAAAATTGTTTTTAGCAGAATTATCTGAAGCTTTAGACAACGGAGAGGCTTCTGGATATAAATCTTCGGCAAAAATTTTGAAATCCAAAATTCAATCGCAATTTTATGATACCAATGACGGTTGGTTTTATGATACAAATTTAGATGGCACCAAATTCATTAAGGGAGAAGGAAGTGAAGGTTGGACACCACTCTGGGCGAATGCTGCAACACAAGATCAGGCAGAAGCTGTGAAAAACAAAATGATGAATCCTAGTAAATTCTTTACCAAAGTTCCGTTTCAAACCATGAGTGCAGATCATAAAAAATTTGATCCTTTAAACGGGTATTGGAGAGGGCCAAACTGGTTAGATCAAGCGTATTTTGGTGTAAAAGGCCTACGCAATTATGGATTTAACAATGAAGCAGATAGAGCTACTGTTCAGATCTTGAAAGGCCCAGAAGGACTACTTGGCAAAGGCAAATCCATTAGAGAAAATTATCATCCCCTTACTGGAGAAGGACTACATGCAAAAAATTTCAGCTGGAGTGCAGCTCATGTAATAATGCTATTAATGAACGAAAACAATGATTAAAAAAATCTTGCTATTCACGTTTTACATCTGCTGTTTGACAATTTACTGTCAACAAAAAGATCCAATTAAAGATTATAAATATTATATAGAAAATGAACAAGTCATTAGCGAAAACAAAGAGCCTGCACACGCATCTTTCACTTCTTTTGCTTCAGAAGAAAACGCTTTAAAAAACTCACCGCAATTTTATAAGTTATTAAATGGGAATTGGAAATTTAATTGGGTAAAAAATCCGAAAGATCGCCCAACAACTTTTATGACGCCAAAAGAGGATGTTTCTAAATGGGACGATATTAAAGTACCGTCAAATTGGGAAGTTGAAGGCTTTGGAATTCCAATTTATGTCAATCATCAATATGAGTTTGCAGATTATAAAGCTATGATTGCAGATGACATGGAGTTGGTTGACCGTATTTACCCAAAAAACCCAGGTAACGTACCAGACAATTATAATCCAGTTGGGACATATCGTCGTGATTTCACAATAGACAAGAATTGGAATGACAAAGAAGTATTCTTGCATATTGGCGCAATGAAAGCCGGTGGGTTTGTATGGTTAAATGGAGCATACATTGGTTATTCACAAGGGAGTAAATTACCGAGTGAATTTAATATTACAAAGGCAGCAAAGTCTGGCAAAAACACAATCGCAATTCAAATTTTCAGATGGACAGATGGATCCTATCTTGAATGTCAAGATTTTTTTAGAATAAGTGGTATTGAACGCGACGTCTTTATTTACGCGCAGCCAAAACTTAGAATTCAAGATTTTGAAGTCACTTCAGTTCTCGACAAGGCATATGAAAATGGATTATTAGATTTAGCTATCGATTTAAAAAATCATGCATCAAAAAATAAAAACATCAACGTTTCATATAAATTATTTGATGGTGTTACTGAAATTTCATCGAGTGTAAACGCTCTGGAAATAGAGAAATCACAAGAAACTACAATTCGTTTTAAAGCTGAGATTCCTAATATAAAACAATGGAGTGCTGAGCATCCTAATTTATACACACTCATTTTAAAAACCAAAGACTCAAAAGGAAGGACTATAGAGGTCACCACAAGAAAAATAGGCTTTCGTTCTATTGAAATTAAAAATGGTTTACTTCTGCTTAATGGACAACGCATCACATTAAAAGGTGTCAATACGCAAGAAACAGATCCTGAAACCGGTCATGTGATGTCTGAAGAGCTCATCATGAAAGATATAAAGCTTTGGAAAGAAAACAATATAAATGCAGTGCGACTAAGTCATTATCCACGAGGCAGACGATTTTATGAGCTGTGCGATGAATATGGATTATACGTTGTTGATGAGGCCAATATAGAATCTCATGGTATGTATTATGGCAAATACTCTTTAGCTAAAAACCCTTCTTGGGAAAAGGCACATACAGACAGAATGGTTCGTATGGTGGCGCGTGATAAAAACCATCCTTCAGTAATAATCTGGTCCATGGGTAATGAAGGTGGAAATGGTATTAACTTCTTTAAAGGCTATGATGCTATAAAAGCAAATGATAATACTAAACGTCCTGTGCAATATGAACGCCCCTATAAAGATTACGATGGCAGTTTGTATGATATGGATTCTAACACCGATATCATCGTACCACAATACCCTAGCCCAGGACGATTTGAAGAAGTTGGAAAATCAAAAACCGACAGGCCTTATATACCCAGTGAATATGCGCATGCTATGGGAAATAGTACCGGGAATTTTCAAGATTATTGGGACATTATTGAGCAATATGACAATTTACAAGGTGGTTTTATTTGGGATTGGGTAGATCAATCTATATGGAAAACCAATGAAAAAGGCGAACGCTTTTATGCCTATGGCGGAGATTATGGCGAAAACATGCCCAATGACAATACCTTTTTAAATAACGGCATTGTATTCCCTGACAGAACACCTCAACCGGCTTTGTATGAGGTTAAAAAAGCTCATGAATATATTAATTTTAAAGAAAAAGGCATTAATCGTCATAATGAATTGAGAGTTCTCATTGAAAATTTATACGATTTCACGAATCTAAACCAATTTGAATTTAAAGTTGAAATTAAGGCCGATGGCGAAGTATTACAAGCAATAATCCTTGATGACATATCTGTTGAGACACATACAGGTCAACTGATTCGGATTCCTTTAAACGAGATTGAATTTAAAGATAATACAGAATATTTTGTTCATTTATCTGCTACCGCTAAAAATGCATGGGGAATTTTACCCAAAGGCTTTGAAGTTGCTCATGAGCAACTTGCACTAACAACCAAATTCAAACAGGTAAAAACTGAAATTGAAGAAAGTTCAAAATTGACTACTGATAATAATAAAGACATTTTGACCATTGCTAACAATAAGTTCAAAGTCATTTTTGACAAAAACGAAGGCCGTTTAACTTCTTATGTTTTTGATGGAAATGAACTATTAAAAGATGGTAAAGGTCCAAAACCAAATTTTTGGCGTTCAGTAACCGATAATGATTTTGGCAATCATATGGATGAAAAAAATATTGAATGGAAACGTGCGTCTCTAGAATCGAAAGTTACGGTTGTCAATCATAAAATACTGGAAGGAGGCAGTATTGCAATGACAGTAAACTATCATTTACCAGGTGTTGAAACCACTTTTGTCTCTAACTATATCATTCATGGAAATGGTGCTATTCATATTGAAAACACCTTAAATGAAACTACTTATGAAGGTGATATTCCTAGAATTGGGATGCGTTTGCAATTGCAAAAAAACTATGAGAACTTGAGTTATTTTGGTCGTGGTCCATGGGAAAATTATCAAGACAGAAACACATCAGCCTTTATTGATTTATATATATCAAAAGTAAGTGAGCAGTACATTCCATATATTCGTCCTCAAGACAATGGTTACAAAACCGATACGCGATGGATTGCCCTTTCTGATGGCAATAAAAAAGGATTGCTCTTTGTCTCGGGTAATAAAAATCAACTTAGCTTTAGTGCACTGCACATGGAAAACGAAGATTTCGACACGACTTCAGGATTGGATTATAAAAACTCAAATAAAAGAAAACACACTATCGATATTAATGAAAAAGAACTAGTCCAACTCAATATCGACCTGGGTCAACGTGGACTTGCAGGTGATGATAGTTGGTGGTCCAAACCTCAAGAAAAATATCAGCTCAAGGGCAATAAGATTTATCAATATAGTTTTTATATGATTCCTTTTGAAGGCAAAACTCTTGAGGACTTTATTAATTTAGACAAAAACTATCGCAATCAAAATTAGCATTTAACTATGAAACATATTGAGACAAAAATTTCAATACCGGAAGCCGAAAAAATACTTTTCGAACAATATAATATTAAAGGGAAAGCATACGAACTCCCCGGTTATGTTGATTATAATTTTAGAATTACGGTAGAGAATGAATCTTCATATGTTCTTAAAGTTTCACGACAAAACTCTAATGATAAATTCATTTTGTTCTTACAAGACATATTGCTTTATCTTGAAAAGAATGCTGAAGAACTTATTGTTCCAAGAATTATTTGTAATAAGTCTGGAAATTATATTTCTGAAATATTTGATGGCAATGACAACAAACAAAATGTTAGATTACTCAGTTGGGTTTCCGGTCGGATTTGGAGTCAAGTCAACCCAAGACTTGACAATCTTCATTATAGTTTAGGCCAGACAGGCGGTAAAATCACTAAGGCTTTACAAAATTTTGAACACCCTCAAGCACATGGTGAATTTGAATGGGACACGGCTCAATCTTTATGGACTAAAAACCACCTTCACCTTTTTAATGATGAAGAAAAGGAGGTCATTAGTTATTTCCAAAACCAATTTGAAAATGAATTAACATCTTATAATTTATTACGAAAATCTATAGTACATAATGATGCCAATGATAATAATATTATTGTTTCAGAAGATCTAATAAACCCCATAGTAAAATCTGTTATAGATTATGGTGATGCTATTTATACTCAAATAATAAATGATTTGGGCATTAGTTGTTCTTATGCCATAATGGGTCATTTGGATCCATTAGAAGCTGCTTTACCAATTGTATCTGGGTATCATTCAATGTTTCCTTTGCAAGAAGAAGAACTCAAGCATTTATATAATGCAATTGCAATGCGGTTAGTGATTTCATATACATCAGCAATTATCAATCAAAAAAAAGAACCAGACAATACGTATCTTCAGGTCAGTTCAAAACCAGCTTGGGCGTTACTAAAAAAATGGAAATCTATAAATACGGATTTCGCGCACTTCAATTTCAGGGTTGCTTGCGGCTATACGGCTCATCCAGATACTAAAAAATTTAACCTTTGGGCTTCGAATAATGCTTTTAAAGTTTCAGATTTATTCCCAAATGCACCAAGCGATGATATACATCATATCGATTTAAGTGTGTCTAGTAAATGGATTGGTCATCAAGAAGATTTTAATAATCTAGATTTATTTCAATTTAAAATTGACAAGCTTCAAGAGGAACATACCAATAAGGTTATTGCTGGTGGTTATTTAGAACCTCGACCCATTTATACTTCAACAGAATATGACAAAATTGGAAATAGTGGAAGAGAAAGTAGAACCATTCATTTAGGCGTAGATTTCTGGTTGCATGCCAATACACCTGTACATGCACTTTTTGATGGTGAAGTTGTCACTGCTATTAATGATGCCGGAGACAAAGAATACGGTGGTTTAATTATTCTGAAACATAAAGTTGAAGATTTTGAATTCTATACGCTATATGGCCATAATACTGTTGAAAGTGTTACAAAACATCATATTGGAGCCATTATTAAAAAAGGCGAAAAAATTGCTGAATTAGGAAATTATCCTGAAAATGGGAATTGGGCACCACATCTTCATTTTCAAATTATGATGTCCATGCTGGATTATAAAAATGACTTTCCTGGAGTTACATACTTAAAACAATTAAATGTTTGGAAAGGACTTTGCTTAGATCCAAATTTGATATTTAAATCTAAGGCTTTAGATAATTCAAATACGATCACAAATGACGAACTCATCACCTATCGCAAAAAACATCTCGGCAAAAGTTTAAGTCTTCAATATAAAGTCCCCATTAAAATGGTTCGTGGCTCTGGGCAATACCTCATGGATCAATACGCCCAAAAATATTTAGATACGGTAAATAATGTCGCACATGTTGGTCATGAACATTATGATGTCGTTAAAGCTGGACAAGAGCAAATGGCTTTGATAAATACGAATTCGCGCTATTTACATGAAAACATAAATGAATTGGCTCGTGAACTTATAGAAACTTTACCACCAGAATTAAGTGTATTACATTTTGTGAATTCTGGCAGTGAAGCCAATGAATTGGCAATTCGCATGGCAAAAGCACATACAGGAGAACAAGATATTATAGCTTCTGAAGTTGGTTATCATGGTAACACTAATATGTGTGTAGATATTTCATCTTATAAGTTTGATGGGGAAGGTGGTTCAGGTGCTCCAGAGCACACTCAAATTTTTCCACTACCCGATGCCTTTAGAGGAAAATTTAGAGGTAAAAACACCGCTAATGATTATGCTAACGAAGTAAAATGCTGCATTAGCAATATCAAAGATAAAGGAAGAAATGTTGCTGCTTTTATCATTGAGCCCATTATCAGTTGTGGAGGGCAAGTAGAATTACCAGATGGTTTTTTGGCTAAAGCTTACCAACTAATTAGAGAAGCTGGAGGAATCTGTATTTCGGATGAAGTTCAAACAGGTTGCGGTCGTATGGGAAACACATTTTGGGGGTTTCAATTGCATGATGTTGTACCAGATATCATTACTATAGGCAAACCTTTAGGTAATGGTCACCCAGTTGCTGCTGTGGCATGCACACAAGAAGTAGCAAAAACCTTTGCTAATGGCATGGAATATTTTAATACGTTTGGAGGAAATCCTGTGTCATCTGCAATTGCTACAGAAGTATTGAAAATTGTAAAAAGAGAACAGCTACAGCAAAATGCTTTACAGGTTGGCGAGTTTTTAAAAACAGCGTTAAAAGCACTTTCAAAAGAATTCCCAATTATTGGTGATGTTCGTGGGCAAGGCTTATTTTTAGGCATGGAGTTAGTTGATCATGCAATGAAACCTTTAGCAGCTCAAACTGATTATTTAGCAAACAGAATGAAAGATCATGGTATCCTAATGAGCACGGATGGCCCAGATCATAATGTCTTAAAAATTAAGCCGCCTATTATATTTACACTAGAAAATGCAAAAGAATTGCTCTACTATTTAAAAAAGATCTTTGCCGAAGATTTTATGATCACATATTAATGAGAAAAGTATATTTCTTTATAACGTCATTACTCGTTTTAGCTTGTAAGCAAGAAGCTCGAGAAGTTGTTGCTGAACAAACCTTTCATTATAACCATGAGATTTTTGAAGACAATAAACTAGCGCCAAGTGCTACTTTTTTTACTTTTGAAGCTGAACGAATTGAAGACAAAGAGAACTCAAAACGGTTTTTAAATTTAAATGGAGAATGGATATTCAATTGGGTTAAAGATCCAAAGCAAAGACCAACTACATTTCAAAATATAACGTTCGATGATTCAAAATGGACCACCATTCCAGTTCCTGCCAACTGGGAAGTTGAAGGATTTGACCACCCTATTTACCTCGATGAACGCTATCCTTTTACAACCAAATGGCCTGATGCTCCAACCGATTATAACCCTGTTGGCACTTATCGAAAAACCATAGAATTAGATGCGGAGTTTTTAAAAGAAGACGTCATTCTTCACTTTGCAGGCGCAAAGTCTGCTATGTATGTGTATGTCAACGGTGATTATATTGGATATTCACAAGGCAGTAAAACACCTGCAGAATTTAACATTTCAGAGCATTTAATCAAAGGTAAAAACCTCATCGCCTTACAGCTATTCCGTTGGAGTGATGCCAGTTATCTAGAAAGTCAGGATATGCTTCGCATGAGTGGAATTGAGCGTGATGTATATATATACTCACGACCTAAAGTTCATATTTCAGATTTTTATGCAAATACAAACTTAGATGATTCATATCAAAATGGTCTTTTTAAAGGAACAATCTCTATTACAAATGACACCAATGAAACCGTTTCAAAAACCATTTCAATTGAAATTTTAGATGATAATAATCCAATCTTTAAAACAGATGAAACTATTGAGATTTTAGCTAATTCTCAGAAAGAATTCAATTCAGCTACAAGTATCTATCAAGTTAAATCTTGGTCCGCAGAAACTCCATATTTATATACGCTAAAAATTTCTTTAGACAGCACTCAGTTCATTACTAAACATATAGGTTTTAAACGCGTAGAAATCAAAAACAGCCAAGTCTTCATCAATGGTAAAGCTATCTATTTTAAAGGCGTAGACAGGCATGAAACAGATCCGCTTACTGGCCATGTCGTTTCAAGAACATCCATGGAGAAGGATATCAAATTGATGAAGCAGAATAACATCAATGCAGTGCGATCTGCCCATTACCCTAACGATCCTTATTGGTTAGATTTATGTGACAGATATGGCTTATATGTTATTGATGAAGCCAATATTGAAAGCCACCCTTTAGCCATTTCTGAAGACACTCAAATAGGTAATGAAATGTCATGGCTTCCTGCACATATGATGCGAACACAGCGCATGTATTTTCGAGATCGAAATCATCCTTCTATTTATTCGTGGTCTTTGGGAAATGAAGCTGGTGAAGGTGACATTTTTAGAGCTACTTACAAGTGGTTAAAAGCACAGGATGATAATAGAATAGTGCAATACGAACCCGCCGGAAAAGAAGATTATACGGATTTGTATTGTCCAATGTATCCAAAACCCGAGTACTTAATTAAACATGGGGAATCAAATTCAAACAAACCATCAATCATGATTGAATATGCACATGCCATGGGGAATTCGGTTGGAAACTTACAAGATTATTGGGATATTATTGAAACATATCCAAACCTTCAAGGGGGCTATATTTGGGACTGGGTTGATCAAAGTTTAGAATATAAAAATGAACAAGGGCAACCATATTTGGCCTATGGTCACGATTATCATCCAGATCTTCCTACAGACGGCAATTTTTTAAACAATGGATTAGTCGATCCTTATAGAAATGCTCATCCGCATTTATCTGAGGTTAAAAAAGTATACGAACCTGTTCATTTTACTTATCTAGGAAATGGTGTCATTGAAATAGAAAACAAAAATTATTTCACAGATTTATCAGATAAAACAATAAGTCTAAAATTACTGGTTGATGGAAAACCCACAATCTTAAAATCAGATATTAGTGTAATTGTTCCACCTCAAAAATCATTTAAATTTCGATTTGAGGAAATTCCTGACATGTTCATTCCTGAAAGTGAATTTATTTTGGAAGTTAGTTTAATTCAAAAAGAGGCGACTAAAATGATTCCTAAAGGTCATGAAATTGCTTGGGACCAGTTTATCTTAAACAAGGGCTTGCATTTACCTACTTCTTTTGAGGGAGAAACTTTAAAAATTGAAACTCTCAATGATTATATCCAAATTAGAAACCACAAAGTAGCACTTAACATCAATCCAAACTCTGGTGAAATATCATCCTGGTTATTTGATGGAAGAGAAATCACAAACCAAGCTATTCGTCCAAATTTCTGGAGGCCACCAACGGATAACGATTTAGGCAATGGTATGGATAAATGGGCTAAAATATGGCAAGAAGCAACTTATAATTACAAGGCTGAATTAATAAAAACTCCTGAATTAATAAAAAACGATGTTGTCTACATGGTACAATATCATTTACCTAATGACGAAGCCAATGTTATTGCCACTTACAGTATAAAGAAAAGTGGCGTTATCCGTGTTTCTCTAAATTTCAATGCTAACAAGAAAGATTTACCAAACTTGCCAAGATTAGGTATGTACCTGACTTTAAGTGATAAATTCAACGAGATTTCCTGGTATGGCAAAGGGCCTCAGGAAAGTTATTGGGATAGAAAAACAGGGCAGAAATTAGGTTTATTTTCTAGTGTTGTTAACGATCAATTTCATAGATATTCACGTCCGCAAGAAACAGGAAATAAATCTGATGTGAGATGGATGGAACTCTCTTCACAAGATACTCAACTTAAAGTTACATCAACCCAATTACTCAACGCCAGTGTTTGGCCGTTCAACATGAAAGCCATTGACTTTAGTAGTGCAGACGGTGCACAATCGGCTTCAGGATTGATTCCCGTAACTAAAAAACATGGTGCAGATATTAAGATTGGAGAAACTATACAATGGAATATTGATTACCTTCAAATGGGTGTTGGCGGAGACACGTCATGGGGGCGTCTAGTACATCCCGAATATACCATTCCTGCTAATAAAAACTATTCATATTCATTCACTATAGAACCAAAACAATAAATATCATGCAAATATTAACCTTTGTTGGCTTTACGTTAGTTGTTGCTATCATTTCTTATTTAGCAACTAAAAAAACAAATGAAAATTCATCTGACGGTTATTTTCTTGGAGGAAGAAGTTTAACAGCAGGAGTAATTGCGGGCTCACTTTTACTAACAAATCTTTCTACCGAACAAATTGTTGGATTAAATGGTTCTGCATATGAAAGTGGCTTATCTGTGATGGTTTGGGAAACTTTAGCTGCAATTGCCATGGTAGTAACAGCCATGTTTTTATTACCAAGATATTTAAGTGGTGGCTTAACAACGGTGCCTCAATTTTTATCAAAACGATTTGATGTTACAACAAAAACATTGACATCTGTTTTATTTTTAACAGGATATGTTGTCGTGCTGCTTCCAGTAATATTATATTCTGGATCCATCGCCATAAGCGGTATGTTTAATATTCCCGAATTACTCAATTTAACGCACACACAATCCATATGGGTTTGTGTCTGGGGTATTGGCATTATCGGTTCAATTTACGCCATTTTTGGAGGATTGAAAGCTGTCGCAATCTCTGATTCCATAAATGCCATTGGCTTACTCGTAGGGGGTATTTTAATTCCAATATTTGGATTAATCGCTATTGGAGATGGTAGTATTTTGGATGGGTTGTCAATTTTAACGACCGAGAATCCAGATAAATTCAAATCTATGGGAGGGCCTACAGATCCGGTTCCATTTTACACCATTTTTACAGGGATGATGTTAGTTCAATTGTTTTATTGGGGTACAAATCAGCAAATAATTCAGAGGGCACTAGCGGCAAAAGATTTAAAAGAAGGGCAAAAAGGGCTTTTATTAGCCTCCTTTATTAAGATATTAGGGCCAATAATTGTGGTATTGCCAGGATTGATCGCATTTCATTTATTCAATGGAAGTATAGAAAATGCAGATGATGCCTATCCAATGTTAGTTAATAAAGTATTGCCCCCAGCATGGATTGGTTTTTTTGCTGCTGTATTGTTTGGTGCTATATTGAGTTCATTTAACAGTGTCTTAAACAGCTCTGTTACCTTGTTTGGACTTGACGTATATAAACAACACATCAATAAAAATGCAGATGAAAAAACTGTAGTAAAATACGGAAAAACCTTTGGTGTAATATTAGCAATTGCAGCAATGTTTATCGCGCCACTAATTGCGAATGCGGGAAGTTTATTCGCCTATTTACAAGAAGTTAATGGGATATACAGTATTCCAATTCTAACTATTATTGTTGTAGGATACCTAACCAAACGTGTTCCTGCCATTGCGGCCAAAATAGGACTGGCCTCTGGGTGTTTGCTTTATATCATTAGTCAATTTTTGATGCAACCTTATTTCATAAATAAAGCTGTTAATTCAGCCAGGGCCTCAGGTATAAATGATAATGCAGCTTTGGCTTTAGTTGAAGCTGACGCTTATCCTCATTTTTTAGATATAATGGCCATCCTATTTTTATTGAATGTAGGGATCATGTTATTAATAGGGAAGCTAAAACCTCGGCCAGAACCCTATGTACTAAAGTACACGCGTCAAGTTGATATCACGCCTTGGAAATATACAAAACATGCTGGAATTGCTATCTGCATTATAGTAATAGCCGTCTATATTTATTTTGCTTAATCATGAACAAGCAATTAGTAAAAAACATAAAATCCGAATTTAAAAAATTTTTCAGTAGCGAACCATTAATGGTATTCGCTCCAGGACGTATAAATCTAATTGGAGAACATACCGATTACAATAATGGTTTCGTTCTTCCAGCGGCCATTGATAAAGGTATAGTAGTCGCCATTCAAAAATGTGAGGCAAACATCACTACTATTATTGCCCATGATGTGGATGAGCGTTATGATTTTTCGTTAAACACCATTCAACCCATCGCAAACGGAGGTTGGAAAAACTACGTTCTAGGGGTTATAGGAGAGCTTCAGAAAACAGGAAAACATATTGAAAATTTCAATTTGGTTTTTGGTGGTGACATCCCCAAAGGTGCAGGATTATCTTCTTCTGCTGCTATAGAGAACAGTGTCGTATTTGCAATAAATGAATTATTCAACTTAGGCTTAAGTAAAACAGAAATGATTTTTGTCTCACAAAAAGCAGAACACAATTATGTAGGTGTAAAGTGTGGTATTATGGATCAATACACGAGTATGTTTGGTAAAAAAAACGCTGCTATCCTTTTGGATTGCGAAAATTTGGAAGCAAAACCAATTCAGATAAATCTTCAGCAATACCAACTGCTACTCATTAATACCAACGTTAATCACAACTTAGCCAACAGTGCCTACAATGAACGACGTGTCACCTGTGAAAACGTGTCAAAAAAATTGGGTATAACGAGTTTAAGACATGCTCATGAAAACCAATTATTTAACCTAAAAAATGAGTTGACCGAATTAGAATATCAAAATGCATTATTTGTCATTCAAGAAAACCAACGTGTTATTGATGCTTTTAATACTATTAAAAACGAAAATATTTCTGGGCTCGGCACATTGCTTTTTGAATCTCACGCTGGTTTGCAATACCAATATAATGTAAGCTGTACAGAACTTGATTTTCTGGTAGAGAAAGCAAAGGAATCAAGGGTAGTTGTAGGTGCACGAATGATGGGTGGTGGCTTTGGTGGTTGCACAATAAATTTAGTCGAAACAAACAAATTAGAGAAATTTAAAGATCAGATTACAACCAAATACAATCAAAAATTCAATACAACCTGTTCTTTCTATAATGTTAAATTATCAGAAGGGACAACATTAATATCTTAAACAATGAAACAACTAATCATTTTATTTACCATTGGCTTCATGACCTATTCATGTGAAAACACGAATACAGTTTCCGATAAAGATCAAATTCTAACCATTCTTAAAAAGCAAGAAAAAGCATGGTCCGAAAATGATATCGATGCTTTTATGGAAGGGTACTGGAAAAGTGATTCACTCAAATTTTATGGCGCTGCCGGTTTAAAATATGGTTGGCAAACAACACTTGATAATTACAAAAAGCGTTATCCTACCAAAGATCACACAGGCACATTGAGTTTCAAGATTAATGATATTTCACAAATCAATACTGCATCCTATTTTGTGATGGGAGAATATCATTTGGCTCGCAAAGTGGGTGATGCCAATGGCGTTTTTATGATTATCTTTAAAAAGATTAATGGCGAATGGAAAATTATCGCAGATATCTCTTGTTAAATTATGAAACCTATTATTAGAAAAGCAACGACAAATGATCTTCCTATTTTAATGGAATTCATGAATGGTCTGGTTAATGCCGAACGTCCAATGGATCCGACCATAAAAGATGGTCTCGTGATTTATTATGATCTTGAAGGCATTATGAATGCAGACAATTCCGTGTTGTATGTCGTAGAATTAAATCATGAATTAGTCGCATCGGGGTATGCGAAAATTAAAAATGATAGACATTACTTAAAACACGACAAACAGGGTTATTTAGGATTTATGTTTGTACCGGAAAAGCATCGTGGTAATGGTTATAATAAACTCATTATGGACACTCTAATGAATTGGTGTAAAGAGAGAAACGTCTTTGAAATTAGGCTCGAGGTCTATGATGATAATCCATCTGCAATTAGAGCTTATGAAAAAGTTGGCATGAAAAAACACCTTATTGAGATGCGCATGGATATTAAAAACATGGACTATTAACCTTAATAGTCAAAAGGATTGTCGATTGAATAAGCAGGTTGGGTAAACCATTTTGGGCCATTAGCGGTCATATAAATATGATCTTCCAAACGTATTCCAAAACGACCAGGGATACAAATCATTGGTTCATTACTAAAAGTCATTCCTAATTCTAGTTTTGTAGTATTCCCACGAACTATATATGGATATTCATGAATATCTAATCCAATACCATGACCAGTTCTATGTGGTAATCCTGGTAATTTATAATTGGGTCCCAATCCATGAGCATCTAACACAATTCTAGAGGCATTGTCCACATCTTCGCATACATTGCCTAATTGAGCCGCATCAAAAGCCGCCTGCTGTGTTTCTTTTTCAATGTTCCAAATTCGTGTTTGCTCTTCATCGGCTTGACCAAAAACATAGGTTCGTGTAATATCAGAGATATAATCGTGTAAAACACAACCTGTGTCAATAAGTACAATTTCATTTTCTTCCAAATCCTTTGGAGATTTAACACCGTGCGGAAATGACGAATCAATACCAAACAATACAATACAAAAATAGGATCCAGATGGAACGCCATACTTTTTATGTGCTTCATGAATAAAATCAGTGACTTCTTTTGCTGATATGCCTACTCGTAAAATTCTTGCAGCCGCTTTTTGGACTTCTAAAGTGATATTCATGGCCTGCTGCATAATCGCAATTTCCAAATTAGATTTTACCATTCTACAGCTTGCAATAATTGATTTGGCATTTACTATTTGGTATCTATCTTGACAATTATTAATTCCATCAATCACAAAAAACGGGGTGGTTTCATCCATAAAAACAGGGCCTTCTATAACACCATTATCTTTCAAAATATTAGAAAACAATTTATGTGGAGATTCATTCTCTTCCCAACAATAGACCTCTCCCTTTATAAGCATAAAATCGAATATGGTTCCTTTTTCAAATTCAGGAGCTATATATATTAAGTCTCCATTAGGAAATAATAAAGCCCCAACCATACGCTCGCTAGGGTTCCATTTCATTCCAGTAAAATAAAATAAATTTGTACCTGCATGTAAATACAATGCCGATACTTTTTGGTCTTGCATTAGCACACAAGCCTTATTTAGTCGCTCCTGAAACTCTTCTTTTTGTATCGGTTGCACTAAATGTGCCACTGGTTGTATCGCGTTCAATTCTGCTTCAATAGTTGATCCTCCTATACCCTTCATTCCCTAAATTTAACTATTCATTATTACCTCAATCTCTTCAATCTCTATGGGCATCGCTTCGGTAAGATTGATATGCCCAGATTCTGTTATTAAATAATCATTTTCCAACCTGCACCCAATCCCTTCTTCTGCAATATATATGCCCGGTTCGCAAGTAAATATCATACCACAATCTATCGTTGCATAAGGTCCTACATCATGAACATCTAAGCCAATATGATGTGCTGTACCATGCATAAAATATTGCTTATATAGGGGGTGTTTAGGATTCTGATTTGCTATGGCTTCGGAAGTTAAAAGACCTAATTTTACTAGTTGTTCTTCTACCAAACCAACCATGTTTTTTTCATAATCAGCATGAACAATGCCCGGTTTCAATAATTGACTCCCTTCTTTCAAACAATGCAAAACAGCATTATAAACTTCTTTTTGACGCTTAGAAAATTTTCCGTTTACTGGAATACATCGTGTTGTATCACTATTATAATTGGCATAACACACGCCAAAATCCAGCAAAATCATTTCGCCATCCTGACAAACATCGTCATTAGTATTGTAATGCAATGCACAAGCGTTTTTACCAGAAGCTACTATGGGTTTAAAGGCATGTCTTGTAGCACCTGATTTAACTAAATTATAGGTTAACTCAGCTTCAAGTTCATACTCTTTTATATTAGGTTTTGTTGCTTTGAGTACGCGTAGAAACCCATTTACACTAATATCTGCTGCTTTTTGAAGTAGGCTAACTTCTTCATCTGATTTTATCTGTCTTAGTTTTCTTGTAATTTTTGCGGCGCGATAATAATCATGCAATGGGTATTTTTGTTTGCACCATTTTATCAAACGGTCTTGCTGCGTTTCTTGATCTTTAGTCACACGTTTAATATGCTCATTATGTCCTAAATAAAAACCATCGGCTTCAAATGCCATATATTGAAGTAATTTCTCGAAATCACAGTGCCACTCTACACGTTCTATACCCGA
>JAGSHF010000166.1 GCA_023954685.1 Flavobacteriaceae bacterium
CATACGCTCATTTTGAACACGTAACATGTTGGCCACATCGCACCAATTTAATGCTTTTCTTAAATTAGTTTCCACTTTCACCCCTAACTTGTCTATATATTTAGGAAGTAACGTTTTGGGTCCGCAAACCATCACCTTAGCTCCTTGTAATTGTAACGCAAAGATATTTGATAGTGCTACTCTACTATGCAAAATATCGCCAACTATAACTACATTTTTTCCTTTTACCTCTCCCAATCTTTCTCGGATGGAATAGGAATCGAGTAAAGCCTGTGTTGGGTGTTCATGAGCGCCGTCACCTGCATTAATAATACTAGCATCTACATGTTTTGACAAAAACACACCAGCGCCAGGATTAGGATGACGCATCACAACCATGTCTACTTTCATAGACAAGATGTTGTTAACCGTATCAATAAGTGTCTCTCCTTTTTTTACTGAAGATTGAGATGCCGAAAAATTAATAACATCAGCTGACAATCTTTTTTCAGCCAATTCAAATGAAAGTTTGGTTCTTGTTGAGTTTTCAAAAAATAGATTGGCAATAGTAATATCGCGTAGTGAAGGTACTTTTTTAATAGGTCGGTTGATCACTTCCTTAAAATGATCGGCCGTTTCAAAAATGAGTTGAATATCTTTTTTATTTAGATATTTAATTCCTAATAAGTGATTTACACTTAACTCGCTCATATTCCTATCGTGTTCGGTTGCTTATTTTTAGAGAGCAACAATTAATTATTATTATTTATAAATTAAATACACACAGTCCTCGCCTTCATTTTCTTTCCAATTCACTTTCACCTTTTCCTCGTTTATGGCATCTACTTGTCGGCCGCGGTAATCAGGTTGTATTGGTAAATGCCTACTAAATCGTCTATCTATTAAAGTGAGTAGTTCTATTTCATTTGGCCTTCCAAAAGACTGAATCGCCGTTAATGCCGATCGTATACTGCGACCCGTATATAATACGTCATCTATAAATACCACCTTTTTGTTTTCAACTGTAAAATTCATTTCAGTTGTGCTGGCTTCTAAGGGTTTGTCGCTCCTTCTAAAGTCATCGCGATAAAAAGTGATATCTAAAAGTCCTAATTGTAAATTTTTAACTCTATAGTTTTCGGTTAACATTTGTGCCAATCGCTTTGCCAAGTATTTTCCTCTAGGCTGAATACCAATTAAAACAGTATCCGAAAAATCGTTATGATTTTCAATAAGTTGACAAGCCAATCGATGAAGAATGATGTTTACTTCTGTAGCGTTAAGTAAAACTTTTTGACTCATAAGGTATCCAAACGTATTTGGTTGACAAAGGTAAACCAAAATTTTAAAAATAAAAGCCTAAATAGAGGTAATAAAAAAGCCTTCCACATTGGAAGGCTTTAATTTTATAAATGTAACGTAAGAGATTTACTTCTTACCGTCCATTTTATCCTTAAGTGCTTGCAATGCATCATTAGCATCACCTAAAGTAGGCTTTGATTCTGCCGCAGCAGCTTGTGCTTTTTTAGCAGCTGCTTTTACATTCTTAGCTTCTTCAGCTCTAAATATTGCTGTATGAGATGCTACTACGCGTTTAAACTCTTTGTTAAATTCAATGATTTTAAACTCAGCTTCTTCACCTTTTTTAAGCTTCTTACCATCTTCTTTCTCTAAATGACGAGAAGGAATGAAAGCTACAACATCATCGTTAAATTTAACGGTTGCTCCTTTGTCAACAATTTCGTCAATTGCACCAGGGTGAGTTGTATTTAAAGCAAACTCTGTTTCATACTTATCCCAAGGGTTATCTGTAGTTTGTTTATGACCTAAACTTAATTTACGTCCTTCTACATCTAATTCTAGAACAATTACATCTAACTTATCTCCTACTGCACAGAACTCACTTGGATGTTTAATTTTGCTAGTCCAAGATAAATCAGAAATATAAATTAATCCGTCAATACCTTCTTCTAACTCAACAAAAACACCAAAGTTTGTGAAATTACGTACAATACCAGAATGCTTAGATCCTACTGGGTATTTTGTTGTAATGTCTGTCCATGGATCTGGAGTTAATTGCTTAATACCAAGAGACATTTTACGATCTTCTCTATCTAGAGTTAAAATTTGTGCTTCAATGATATCACCAACAGCAACAAAATCTTGTGCAGAACGTAAATGTGTAGACCAAGACATTTCTGAAACGTGAATTAAACCTTCAACACCTTCAGCTACTTCAATAAATGCACCGTAATCTGCGATTACAACTACTTTACCTTTAACTTTATCTCCAACTTTCACCTCTTCACCTAACGCATCCCATGGATGTTTGCTTAATTGCTTAAGACCTAATTGTATTCTTGATTTGTTTTCATCAAAATCAAGGATTACAACATTTAATTTTTGATCTAATTCAACAATTTCACTTGGGTGATTGATACGTGACCAAGAAAGGTCCGTAATATGAATTAATCCATCAACGCCACCAAGATCCATAAATACACCATAAGAAGTGATGTTTTTAACAGTACCTTCAAGTACTTGACCTTTTTCTAATTGACCAATAATTTCTTTTTTCTGTATTTCAATATCAGCTTCAATAAGTGCTTTATGAGATACAACAACGTTTTTAAACTCGTGGTTGATTTTTACAACTTTGAATTCCATTGTTTTGTTTACGTACTGATCGTAATCTCTAATTGGCTTAACGTCAATTTGAGACCCTGGTAAAAATGCTTCAATACCAAATACATCTACAATCATTCCACCTTTAGTACGACATTTAACAAAACCATTAACGATTTCACCAGTATCATGAGCAGCATTAACACGATCCCAAGCTTTAATTACTCTAGCCTTTCGGTGAGATAATACCAACTGTCCTGTTGCATCTTCTCTAACGTCTATTAATACCTCTACTTTATCTCCTACTTTTAAATCTGGATTGTAACGAAACTCATTAAGAGAAATTACACCTTCAGACTTAGCATTGATATCTATAATAGCATCACGATCTGAAATATGAATTACTTCACCTTCTACAACCTCATCATTAAGAGTGTCAACGAAGTTTTCAGCAACTAATTTTTCAAATTCTTCTAATTTAGAATCTGCTACTGGATCAATACCTTCTTCGTAATTGTGCCAGTTAAAGTCCTTTAAAAATTGTTCTGGATTTGCTTGAGCTTCAGAGATTACTGGAGCTTCTACTTTTTTAGCTTCAGTTGATTCAACTTCTGCAGTTTTTGTGTTTTCAGCCATTGCTGATTAAAATTTGTATTCCGTATACATTCAGAAATTTAAGCGATTTACACACGGAAGTGTTATAAATATAAGTTTTTATGCCCTTTTATTCTCTGACTATTCGCTAAAAGGAGTGCAAAAATACATATATTCTGTGAAATTGCCTAATTATTTTATAGCTGAAATGATTTTTTATACTTCTGAAACAGACACCTTTACTTGTAAGATTCTAAAGTCTTATTTACCAATTCTAATATTTTATTAAATTGTACGTCCATTGATAAACTAGAATTATCAATTTCAATGGCATCATCAGCTTTAATTAACGGTGAGTCTTCTCTATTTGAATCTATAAAATCGCGTTCTTGAACATTATTCAAAACCGCGCTAAAACTCACGTTATCACCACGTAGAACAAGCTCATCATACCGCCTTTGTGCTCGAATTTCAGCAGAAGCCGTCATAAACAACTTCAATTCTGCGTCTGGAAAGACAACAGTACCAATATCCCTACCATCCATAACGATACCCTTTGCTTTACCCATTTTTTGCTGTTGATACACTAATTTTTGTCGCACTTCTTTGACTGAGGAAATTATACTAACAACACCAGAGACTTCCATCGTTCTAATCTCTTTTTCTATATTAACCCCATTGAGATATATTTCTGAATACCCTAATTCCGAATTAAACTTAAAATTCAAATTAATATCCTGAAGTGCATTGATCAGTTTTTCTTTGTTTAAAACAACTCCTGTAATAATATCATTTTGCAAAGCATAAAAACTTACTGCTCTATACATAGCACCAGAATCAACATAAATATAACCTAAGTGTTTGGCTAATTGTTTGGCAAGAGTACTTTTACCCGTTGAAGAAAATCCGTCTATTGCTATCGTAATGTTTTGCACTATTGTAAATCTATTTGTAAGCCAAAAAAGCTTGAATTTGAAGCGCCAGAATACCTTGCATGTGTATAACTAAAGCGCATTTTATTGAGTTTAATTCCTATTCCGAATGATAATCCTGAAAAATTGCGTTGCTCTAAAATACGTAATTCCTCAGACCTTCTAAAACTATATCCCACTCTTAAATTAAAACCACGATCCGGGAATAATTCTACCCCCAAAATAGTATGCCTAATCACATTACCCAAAAAGCCAACCTCATCTTCTGTCTGATTGCCTTCTAAATCGGTAGTTGACCGTGCAGGATTGGCAACTGCTATTGGCCATTTTTGAAGATTTTCAAAAGTAATATGCCATCGTAACGGAACATGTTCCAGAGTTTGTGATAACCCTAAGTTTATTTCTAATGGTAAGGACTCTCGTAAATCTGCATAAGTGGTTATTTGCATGCCTAAATTTCGAACCACAAGTGCAGCATTAAAATCGATATCTTCATTTATAAAAAGAATTCCAAAATCTATTGCGGCACCTAGAGAATTATATTGTTCTAGTTGAGAAGTTATAAACTTAATATTAGCTCCTATGTAAAAATCAGAATAACCAACTTGTCTCGCGTAACCTATTGATAAAGCCGCTTCATTACCAGTAAAAGTTCCAGTAGATTGACCATTTTCGTCATATCCATCAAATTTGCCATAATTAATATAGGTTACACCGGCATGAAAGGTTTGTGTTCGCCTATCCCAAGTATAAGCATATGCCGCAGTCCCATATCCAATACCTCCCAAATGACTAGAATAATTCATCGCCAATTGGTTGTCCATTTCTACATTAATCGCGGCAGGATTATAAAGACCTTGAGTTACATCATAGTCAACATTGGTAATCACTTTTCCACCCAATGCAGCTTGACGCGGTGATGATACTAAATTAAGGAATTGATAGGTAGATTCGCCTCCCAATTGGGCAAAGGCAAACACAACGTAACCTAAAGCAAATAAAGTGCTAATCCTTTTTTTCATCTAGAATTCTCTGGTGTTATACCAAATTACGAAATCAGCGCTATATCACTGACTTTATAAAGCTGCAAAAGTAACCAAATCTATCTTAAAACGATTGAGGTGTCCTTTTATTTTTAAGGATCAAAAAAAAGCCTCGATAATCGAGGCTTTTTATTATAACTGCTTTGCGTTTTTCACTTTCTGTTTTGTAACCGCGAGATCTACAACTTCACTCATATCAGTGACATAATGAAAGGTTAAACCTTTAAGGTACTCTGCATTAATTTCATCAATATCACGCTTATTCTCTTGACATAGGATTATTTCTTTAATCCTAGCACGTTTGGCCGCTAAAATCTTTTCCTTGATGCCGCCTACGGGAAGTACTTTACCACGTAAGGTAATTTCTCCTGTCATGGCTAAACTCTTTTTAACCTTTCGCTGAGTAAATAAGGACACCAACGAAGTTAACATAGTCACACCGGCGCTCGGTCCATCTTTAGGGGTTGCTCCTTCTGGGACGTGAATATGAACATTATACTTATCAAAGATATCTGAGCTAATTCCAAACAATTCAGCATTAGCTTTGATGTACTCCATAGCAATAGTAGCAGATTCTTTCATCACTTTGCCCAAATTCCCAGTAATGGTTAAACTACCTTTACCTTTAGATAAAATAGATTCAATAAATAAGATATCACCGCCTACCTGAGTCCAAGCTAGCCCTGTTACTACACCAGCAACATTATTGTTTTCGTATTTATCGCGCTCTAATTTAGGGCCTCCTAAAACGGTTATCACATCTTCATTAGAAACCTTAATTTCATAAGCTTCTTCCATTGCAATATTTTTAGCCGCATAGCGAACCATTTTAGCAATTTGCTTTTCTAAGCCACGTACACCGGATTCTCTTGTATAGCCTTCAACAATTTTTTCTAATTGCGGTTTACCTATTTTCAAATCTTTTGAAGTTAAACCATGTTCATTTAACTGTTTAGGCAATAAGTGACGTTTTCCAATCTCCACTTTTTCCTCAATAGTATAGCCAGTCACATTAATGATTTCCATACGATCACGCAATGCTGGCTGAATGCTTCCCAAACTATTTGAAGTCGCAATAAACATGACTTTAGATAAGTCATACCCCATTTCTAGGAAATTATCATAGAATTCATTGTTTTGTTCTGGATCTAAAACTTCCAACATTGCAGAAGACGGATCTCCTTGATGCGAATTGGAAAGTTTATCTATTTCATCTAAAACGAAAACCGGATTGGAAGTTCCCGCCTTTTTTAAACTTTGCAAGATTCTTCCGGGCATTGCACCAATATATGTTTTTCTATGCCCTCTAATTTCAGCCTCATCTCTTAATCCACCAAGTGATATTCGTACATATTCTCTCCCTAATGCTTCAGCAATGGATTTTCCTAAAGATGTTTTACCAACTCCAGGAGGGCCGAATAAACATAAAATTGGAGATTTCATATCGTTTCGAAGTTTCAATACGGCGAGGTATTCAATAATTCTCTTCTTCACATCATCTAGACCGTAATGGTCCCGATCTAGTATTTTTTGTGCTCTTTTTAAATCAAATTTATCTTTACTGAATTCATTCCACGGTAAATCTAAGAACAAATCTAAATAGTTTCGCTGAATTGAGTATTCTGCAACCTGTGGATTCATACGTTGCATCTTAGCTATTTCTTTATTGAAATGCTCTTTTGTTTTTTTATCCCATTTTTTATTTACAGCACGGGCCTTCATTTCTTCAACTTCTTCCTCATAACTTACACCACCAAGTTCTTCTTGTATGGTTTTCATTTGTTGGTGAAGGAAATATTCACGCTGCTGCTGGTTCATATCGCTATGTACCTTAGATTGAATATTGTTCTTAAGTTCCAATTTCTGAAACTCAACATTCATGAATTTTAAAGTTGCTAGCGC